>SZOV01000033.1 GCA_030263375.1 Deltaproteobacteria bacterium PRO3 | reverse complement strand
GCGAGCGGCGCGTGGCGCTGAAGGCCTTCTCGCTCAGCCTGGAAGAACTGGGGCCCGTCTTCCGGCAGGGGGATTTTTTCGACGGCCTGTGGAAAAACCGCCGGCGGTCGGCGGGAATAAAACACGCTTTTCAAGGGACTCTTGACGAGGCGCGCGAGGAGCGGCTGCTCGCCGCGCTCGACGGGCTGCGCAGCAAGTACGGCCGCGCCGTCGTCCGGACGGGGAGGGCGTTGAAGTGAAATTCGCCCACCTGCACTGCCGCTCCTACCACTCGATGATGAGCGGCACCGCCTCGTTGGAACGCCTGGTGGCGGCCGCGCATGAGGCGGGGATGGACTCGCTGGCGCTCACCGACCTGGGCGGGCTCTACGGCTGGGTCGACTTCGTCAAGCTCTGCGGCGAGTACGGCATCCGTCCGCTCTGCGGCGTCGAGCTGCCCTCCGCCGACGGCGCGGCGGTCCTCCTGGCCCGCGACCCCAAGGGTTATGAACGGATCTGCCGGCTCGCCTCCGACTTCCACCTCGAGGCAAGCTTCTCGCTGCGCGCGGCCCTGCTGGAGGACCGTACCCATCTCGCCGTCTTGAGCCGCGACGCGGCCCTGCTGGAGGCCCTGCGCCGCGAGACGGGGCCCGAGGATCTCTACGTCGAGATCGTCCCCTTGACCGAAAACCGCCCCCTGCTGCGTTTCGCCGCCGAGCAGGGCCTGAAGCCGGTGGCGACGAACGACGTCTATTTTTTAAAGCCTCGCGAGGCTGCGCTGCACCGCATGTTGCGGGCGATAGCCGGCAACACCAAGCTTTCGCGCCTCGACCCGGCGGGGCTCGCGCCTTCCGACAGGTTTTTCTGCGATCAAGCCTGGATGACCGAGAAGCTGGGCTACGCCCCCGAGGCCCTCGCCAACGCCGCGCGCCTCGCCCGCGAGCTGCACGCCGACTGGCGCCTGGGAGAGACGGTCTTTCCGCCCTTCGCCGAGTTCTCCGCGACCGAGGCCTTCTTTACATTGCGTTGGAAGTGCCACCAGGGGGCGCTGCGCCGCTACGGGAGCCTGACGCCCCAGGTCCTCGAGCGCCTCGACTACGAGCTGCGGGTGATCCGCGAGAAGGGTTTTACGCACTACTTCCTGGTCGTCGAGGACATCGTCAAGCAGGCGCCGCGCACCTGCGGCCGCGGCTCGGTCGCGGCGAGCCTCGTCTCCTATTGCCTGGGCATCACCCACGTCGACCCCATCGCCTACAACCTCTTCTTCGAGCGCTTCCTCAATCCGGGCCGCAAGGATCCGCCCGACGCCGACATCGACTTCCCCTGGGACGAGCGCGACAAGGTCTTCGATTACATCTTTCAAAAGTACGGCCCGCTGCGCGCCGCCTGCGTCGCCAACCACGTCCGCCTCCAGCCGCAGGCGACGCTGCGCGAGGTGGCCAAGGTGCTGGGCCTGCCCGACGACGAGATCGGCCGCGCGACCGAGAAGCTACTGCGTTTTCCGCCCCGGCGCCTCCCCGAGCCCTGGGACAAGATCCTGCGCTGGGCCGAGCGCCTGCGCGACTTCCCCCGCCACCTCTCGGTGCACGCGGGGGGCGTCGTCATCGTCCCCGACGACCTGCGGCGCTATGTGCCCCTGCAGCGGGCGGCCAAGGGCGTGAACATCCTGCAATGGGAAAAAGACCAGACCGAAGATTTTGGCCTGGTGAAGATCGACGTGTTGGGCAACCGCTCGCTCGCGGTGGTGCGCGACGCCCTCGCCGCCGTCGCGCGCCACACGGGGACGGAACTTTCCTACGAAAGCCTCGATCCGACGGAGGACGCCGCGACCCGGGCGATGATCGCCCGCGGCGACACGATGGGCGTCTTCTACATCGAGTCGCCCGCGACTCGGCAGCTGCAGCATAAGGCGCGGGTCGGGGACTACCCGCACCTGGTGATCCACTCCTCGATCATCCGGCCCGCCTCCAACCGCTACATCAACGAGTACGTGCGGCGCCTCCGCGGCAAGCCCTACGCGCCGCTGCACCCGCTGCTGGAGGGCCTGCTCGAGGAGAGCTACGGCATCATGGTCTACCAGGAGGACGTGACGAAGGCGGCGATGGCCGTCGCCGGCTTCGACGCGATCGAGGGCGACGGCCTGCGCAAGACCTTGACCAAGAAACGCGCCGAGAAAAAACTGCGCGAGTACCGCGAGCGCTTTTGGGCGGGCGCCCTCGCGCGCGGCGCGAGCCCCGGGCAGATCGAGGCGATCTGGGAGATGATGATGAGCTTCGCCGGCTACAGCTTCTGCAAGCCGCACAGCGCCTCCTACGCGAAGGTCTCCTACCAGTCGGCCTACCTGAGGGCGCACTATCCCGCCGAGTTCATGGCGGCGGTGATCTCGAACGGCGGCGGCTTCTACTCGACCTTCGCCTATCTTTCCGAGGCGCGGCGCCTGGGGCTCGCCATCCTCGGCCCCGACGCCAACGCCTCCGCGCTGGCCTACGCCGGGCAGGGCCGCGAGCTGCGCATCGGACTGCAGCAGCTGCAAGGCGCGCGCCGCGAGTCGCTCGAGGCCCTGCTGCGGGAGCGGGAGCGAGGTCCTTACCGCTCCTTGGACGATCTGCTCGCCCGCGTCGCGCTCCCGCTCTCCGACCTGAAGATCCTGCTGCGCGCCGGAGCCTTCGATTCCCTCGAGCCCCGGCTCAACCGGCCGCAGCTGATGTGGCAATTGCTGCAGCGGCACCGCGAGGCCGGCCGCGATCCCGTCCTGGGGTGGAAGGAGGAGGGGGCTTGGATCCCGGCGCTCGAGGACTATCCCGAGGCGCAGAAGATCCAGGACGAGCTGGAGACTTTGGGATTGCTCTACCGATTCCATCCGTTGCGCCTCTACGAGGAGGCGCTGAATCGCCTCGACCTCGTTCCCGCCTGCGAGCTCGCCCGCCACGTCGGGCGCCGCGTGCGCACGGTCGGCTGGCTGATCACCGGCAAGGTGGTGAGCACCAAGCACGGCGAGGCGATGGAATTTATGAGCTTCGAGGACGAGACGGGGATCTACGAGACGACCTTTTTTCCCGATTCCTTCCGGCGCAACGCCCCGCGCCTCAACGCGCGCCAGCCCTTTCTGCTGACCGGCGAGGTCGCCGACGAGTTGGGCGCGATCTCCCTGAACGTCGCGCAGGCGAGCCCCGTCGAGCGGACCGTCGCCGGAAAAATCCGCGAGGCCGGGACGGAAAAGATTGTGGCCGCCGCGCGGCTTGAGGGATAATGGCCACCTTTGGAAAGGTCGGACCATGCACCTTAAAAAAATTTTGTGTTTAACGCTGGGGCTGGCCGCGATCGCCGCCTGCAACGGCTCGGGATCCCTGATCTTGGAAGACGACGAGACCGGGGCGCTCTATGGCGCCATCCTGGCCGACGATGAAGAGATCGCGGCTTATCCAAAAGGCGTCGGGCCCTGGGCCTCACTCGAGGCGACGCCCAGCCCCTCCGCGACGCCGACCTCGGTCCTGCTTTCCGGTACGCCGCCGATCCAGCAGCAAGGGACCTGTTCGCTCTGCAGCCAGGGCGAGGGTTCACCGGGCTCCTGCATCTCGTGGTCGGCGGCCTACGGTTTGGGCAGCTATACCGCCAATCTCACCCAGCAGTGGGGCGTCGAGGACCCCGACCACCAGGTCAGCGCGGCCTATCTCTACGCCTATGTCCTGAATCAAGAGTCGCGGAGCTGTCCGACCGGCACGATGGAGCCGCCTTATCTCAACTTTCTGGTGCGCAACGGTGCGCCCAGCATGACGACGGTGCCCTATCAACCTAATTGCACTTATCTGGGCGGCATCGACCTAGGCACGCTTTCGGATCCCGCCTTCAAAATCGGCAGCTGGAGTTACGTTTCGCCCCAGGACCGCGACCTCATCAAAGCCTACCTCGCGGCGGGTCATGCCGTCGCCTTCGCGGGACACCTCTACGACGGCTTTAGCCTCTTGCAGGGATCGGACGTCTACTACGGCAGCGGTCCCTTCGAGATCAACAAGACGACCGGCAAGTTGGTCGGCCACGGCATGCTCTTGATCGGCTATAACGACGCGCTCGGCGATCCGACGCAGGGGCTGGGGGCCTACCGCCTCCAGAACAGCTTCGGGACCAATTGGGGGGATTCGGGTTATCTGTGGATGTCCTATGGGACCTTCGAGAGCTCGATCGTTTCGGCCTTCGTCACCGAGCCCTTGGCGGGATCGATTTCCGGGGGAACGGCGCTGGTTCCCGACGCGGCCGTCGCGCCCGACGGCAGGATCACGCGCGTCTTCCAATTGGTGCGGAACACGGCGACCGGCGAGCCGCTGGTCCATCTAGTCTTCCGCCATCAATTCGACGGACCCGTCGAGATCCGCGAGGCGAGAGTGGTCGACCCGAGCGGCAAGGCGGCGCGTCATGTCTACGACCGCGTCTGGCACCAAAACGGCTACACGCACCTCACGCGCCGCGACGGAGGTCAGTTCCTCGCCGGGAATTACGCCCTCGAGATCGCGGCGGGCCTGCCGGACGGATCGGTCGCGCGTTATTCCGCGGAAGTCCCGGTCGCGCCGCTCGCGGCTTCTTCCTTGCCGGCTTTCGGGTTCAGCGTGGGCCTGCTCGGCGGCAACGGACAGGCGGCGGCGTTGGAATAATTTCCGGGCAAAAGACTCAAAAAATCCCCCGCCGTGGCGAAATCCGCCGGGAGCCGCCCACTCGAGAACCGTCCGTACTAAATTCCATCCATCGAAAAATAGCGAATCATTGCGAATATTTGCGCTTTTCTTGTCGCGCCGAGTCAAACAAGAACGTGGTCAAGCGTACAAAAACTCATTAGAATTCAAGCAAAGCTTCAAGCTTTGGTCTCTCAAAGAATGGGGGTTGTCATGCGGAAGTTTCTTGTCTTCGCCTTCCTGTTCTTGTTCGCTTCGCCCGCCGGCGCCGGCACTCTCGAGGGAGTGACGATGCCGGATACGATGCAGGTCGGCGGCAAATCTCTCGTCCTCAACGGCATGGGCGTCCGAAAGAAATTCGTCGTGAAGGTCTACGTCGCCGGGCTCTATCTTCCTTCGAAGATGAACAGCTCCGAAAAGGTCCTGGCCGGCGACACCGAACGCGGCCTCGACATGCATTTCCTGCACGACGTCGAGAAGGCCAAGATGTGCAAGGCCTGGTACGACGGGCTCAAGAACAATTCCCCGGCCCAGGAGGCCGCCCTCAAGGCGCAATTCGACACGCTCTGTTCCTACATGTCGGACATGGCCGAGGGCGACAAGATGACCTTCACCTACGTCCCCGGCCAAGGGACCACGGTCAGCGTGCGGGGCAAGGTGAAGGGCACGATTGCCGGCAAGGAATTCGCCGACGCGATGTTCGCCTGCTGGATCGGGCCGAATCCTCCGGGCGCGGAATTCAAACAAGGTCTCATGGGGGGCTGAACCTCATTACCTGAAGGGGGGTATCCATGAACAGCCAACGCCGCTTAAGAAGCTCTCTTAAGCTCTTCTTGATCGCCATCGTCGCCACATTCTCCTTTTCCGCCTGCACCGGCAGCGGCGGCGGCGACGTCTTGTATTATGTCGCCTTGGGCGATTCGCTTGCGGTCGGCGTCCAGCAGGACCCGACGACGGGCGAAGATGTCGAGACCGACGAGGGCTATGCCGACCAGATCTACGCGGCCCTGCTGGCCGAGTTCCCGAATCTCCAGCTCGTCAAGCTGGGCTGTCCCGGCGAGACGACGGTCACGATGGTCAACGGCGGGATCTGCGACGACTACGAGACGGGCTCTCAACTCGACGACGCTTTGGAGTTCCTGGTCGCAAACCAAGAACAGATCCTCCTGGTGACGCTCAGTATCGGCGCGAACGACGTCTTGGGATCGGATTGTCTGGAGCTCCCCGATCCGGCCCAGGTCCAGGCCTGCTTCGCGGCGCTTTTTCCCCAGATCGGCTCGAACCTAAGCCTGATCTCCAGCGGCCTGTTTTCGGCCTCGGACGGGGTTTTCCCGGTCATCGGCATGACCTACTACAACCCGCTGCTCGCCTCTTGGCTGACCGGTCCGGTGGGACAGGCCCAGGCAATGGCGACAGCCGCCCTGCAGGAGGTCTTCAACACCCAAGTGTTGAAGGCGGTCTATGGCTTGAACGGCTTCCCCGTGGCGGACGTCGCGGCCTCCTTCCAGTCGAACAACTTCACGGACATGGTGCCCTTTCCGCCGCCCTTCAACATGGTGCCGATCAACGTGGGCCTGATCTGCCAATGGACCTATATGTGCCCCAACCCGATGAGCGGGCTTATGCCGGACATCCACGCGAATGCGGCCGGCTACAAGACGATCGCCGACACATTCTTGGCGGTCTTCAATTCGCTTTGATCGAGAGATCGAAAGACCGGGCGGCCCTCGGGACGGAGGGCCGCCTTTTCTTTTTGGGGAGGTCCGGGCAAATGCTTTGCCGGGCTCCGGGGCCCCGGCTATAATTTCGGGGTGAAGCCCGCCGATCAGAAACGCATGGTGGTGGAGGTCGTGGAGCGCGTCCTGCAAGACAAGGCCCGCGATCCGGGCAAGATCGAGGCCCTGATCTTCGACACCCTCTATGAAGAGCGGCGGCGCCTCGAGACCGAGCGGGACCGCAAGAAGGCCGCGGCGGAAGGGAAGTTTTACCGAAAGATGCAGGCCCGCGCCCTGCGCGGCGGGCCCGAGGAGCAGCGCGAGGTCTTGGCCGAGATCGTCCGGCACTTCGCCGAGGAGGTCTTGGGCCACTTCAGCGAGCCCATGTACCGCATCGCCACCCAGATTGTCCCCGTCGGCCTGAATCTCCTGCTCAACACCTTGAGCCCGCTGCGCCTGATCAGCCACTTTCCCAAGGGCCTCGGCAAGGTCGACGACCAAATTTTGATCGAAGGCCACACCGAGGAATTCCAGCAGCTCTCGAAGCAGGGCACCATGATCCTGGTGCCCACCCACTGCAGCAACCTCGACAGCCCCCTGATCGGCTACGTGCTCTATCGCCTGGGCCTGCCGCCCTTCCTTTACGGGGCCGGACTCAATCTGTTCCACAACAAGCTGATCGGTTTCTTCATGGACCATCTCGGCGCCTACAAGGTCGACCGCCGCAAGAAGGCCCCCCTCTACAAGGACGTCCTCAAGGTCTACGCCGGCTATTCGATGGAGCTGGGCTACCACAACCTCTTCTTTCCCGGCGGGACGCGCAGTCGCTCGGGCAAGGTCGAGAGCCGGCTGAAGCTGGGCCTGCTCGGGATGGGGTTGAATGCCTACATCCACAACCTGCGCCACGACAAGCCCAACCCGGACATCTTTGTCGTGCCCTGCACCTTGAATTACCAGTTGGTCTTGGAGGCAGAGACGCTCATCGAGGACTATCTCAAAGAGGAAGGGAAGGCCCGCTACATCATCGAGGACGACGAATTCGCCCAGGTGAAGCGCATCTTGGAATTCCTGCAGGGCCTCTTCTCCCTCGAGTCCCGCATCCACGTCGTTTTCTCGCGTCCGCTGGACGTCTTCGGAAATCCCGTCGACGCCGAGGGCCGCTCCCTCGATCACCGCGGCCGCGAGATCGACCGGCGCAAGTACGTCGTGCAGGACGGCGAGTACCGCTTCGACCCGCAGCGCGACCAGGAATACACGCTGGAGCTCGCGAAGAGCATCCTCGATTCCTACCGCCGGGACACGGTGATCGGCAGCGTGCAGACGGTAGCCCACGTTGTCTGGCGCTGGCTGCGGGAGGTCAACCCCAAGATGGACCTCTACCGGCTGCTCCGCAGCGGCGGTGCGCAGGATAGCCTGACCATGACCGAGGTCTACCGCCGGCTCCAGGGGACGATCCGGAACCTGCGCGACCTGCAAAAGCGCGGAGTCCTGCGGCTGGACCCGGAGCTCGAGGTCTCCGACCCGGCCGCGGTCTTCGGCAAGGCGCTGGCACACTTGAAGAGCTATCACAAACACCCGGTCCTGGAGCGGAAGGGGGATCGCCTGTTTCACTACGATCGGCAACTGCTGCTGTACTACCAAAACCGCCTTTCCTTCGTGGAGCCGATCTCATGACGGCGAGGAATCCCAAAAAGAAACCTGCCGCCGCGCCCTCCGGCCTCGAGGCCCTGGTGGTGGGCGGCGGTAGTTTCGGCACCGCCCTGGCCACGCTGCTGGCCCGCAACCGCCGCAAGGTGCGGCTTTGGGTACGGCGCGAGGAGCAGGCCCAAGAGATCAACCGGCGCCACACCAACAAGGCCTATTTTCCCGAATTGAAGCTGCCGCCCAACCTCGAGGCGACCACGGACCTCGCGAGCTCCATCGCGGGGGTCCCCTTCGTCCTCATCGCGGTCCCCTCCAAGGGCTTCCGAGACGTCGCGAGGCAGGTCGGCGATTACATAACGGGAGATCAAGTCCTGGTGCATTCCACGAAGGGCATCGAGCCCGGCACCTTCAAGCGCATGTCCGAGGTCCTGCGCGAGGAGACCTGCGCCTTGAAGATCGGCGTGATCTCGGGCCCCAGCCTCTCCGAGGAGCTGATGGCCGGCAATCCCGCGGGCGCTACCGTGGCCTCGCATTACGAAGAGGTGGTCCGGAAGGCCCAGGCCTTGTTCGCAGGCAGCCCTTTCCGGCTCTATGCGGGCAGCGACGTCATCGGCACCGAGATCGGCGGCGCCTTCAAGAACATCATCGCCTTGATGTCGGGCGCCGCGCACGGCCTTGGCTTCGGCGACAACACCAAGGCCCTGATCGTGACGCGCGGACTCTACGAGATGACCCTTTACGGCGCCGCGCTGGGCGCCGACCCCGTGACCTTCACCGGCCTCGCGGGCATCGGCGACCTGATGGCGACCTGCAGCTCGAACCTGAGCCGCAACTTCCGCACGGGTGTGCGCTTCGCCAGGGGGGAGAAGCTCGAGGATATTCTACAGTCCTCGGGACAGGTGGTCGAAGGCGTGTCGGCCACGCGCTCGGTGCACGCGCAGTCCAAGCTCTTGGGGCTGGACTTGCCGATGGTCCGCGCGGTGCACGGCGCCTTCTTCGAGGGCCAGAAGGTTCAGGACCTGCTCCATCGTCTGATGGAGCGCCCTCCCGGCCGTGAGAACGGGCGGGCGAAGGGAAGCTTCTAGTATGGGCCGGGGCTATCCGCTCAGCGTCGGCAACGACCGCGTCTTGCCCGCGGAGTATGCGGGGCCGGCCTTCGTTTGGGACATCGACAAGACCTACCTCTCGACGGCCTTTTCCTCCTGGCGGGGCTTGGCGCGGGTGCCGGTGGAATTCTCCGTCGACAAGCGGGCGATCCCCGGCATGCCCGAGGTCCTGCGCGGCCTGCGCCGCGGCCCCGGCCGCGAGATCGAGTGCCGGCCGCTCTATTTTATCTCCGCTAGCCCGCCCTTCCTGCGCGGCACGATCGAAGGGAAGATGCTCCTGGACGGGGTCGAGCACGACGGCATCACCTTCAAAGACTGGCTGCGCACCCTGCTCGAGCTGCGTCCGGGCCGCCTCTTCGAGCAACTGGGCTTTAAGGTGGCGGCGCTGCTGCGCGGCCGCCTGGACCGGCCGCGCGCCCGGGAGTACCTGTTCGGCGACGATTACGAGCTAGACGCGGCGGCCTATTCGCTCTACGCGCGGTGGCTGCACGGAGAACTTAAGGCCGAAAAGCTGGACGAGGCCTTGGCCATGGAAAGGGTTGCCGCGGACGATCGCCGGTATATCTTGGAAGCGGCCGGAAGGATCCCGGAGGCGCACGGCCGCGTGGGCAGGATCTACATCCATCTCGAGAGGAACTCGCGGCCTCAAGACTTCAAGAAATACGGGGAGCGTTTGGTCGCGGTGCGGGGGGCCTGGCAACTCGCCTTGGCCCTTTACCAGGAAGGATTGGTGGACCTCGCCTGCGTGCGCGCCGCGCGGGACGCGGTATCGAGCGCGCCGGGTTACCGCTTCGGCGACGTCCGGGAGCTGGGCTCGGATGCTTTGAAACGGAAGCTTATCTCGCGGGAGAAATGGCGGCGTTTGGGAAAGTTTTAAGGACAAAAACCCACTATCGCAAATTTGCAGGACGCAAACGCGAGGAGATTTAAATATTTTAGCGAATTCCGTGCCAAGATTGCAAAATTATTTTTTTGACCCGAGGCGTCATGAAATTTTTCAAGTTATTGTTTGGGAAAGGCGTACAAATCGTTTATAAATGACCGCGAAGGGGGAAAGCTATGCAACCTATCTTCAAATTCACTTCCCGCATTTTCACCGGAATTTTCGCGATCGCCTTGAGTCTCGGCCTCGGCTCCATGGCCCAAGCGAGTAATGGCCTGCGTACGATCAGCTCGGGTCCCGTGAGTTTAGGCATGGGCGGCGCCGGTGTCGCGGGCGATAAGACTTCGAACACCATCATCATCAATCCGGCGGGCATGAACGACGTCGGCAACCAGACCGACCTCAACTTCACCGTCGCGCTCCCCAACACCCGGATGGGCAGCTCGCTTGCGCCTGCCGGCAACCCCGACGCGGTCTTCGTTAATGGCAACGACGACGCCCTGCTGCTGCCCGGCGGCAGCATGGTGTTCAGTTTCATGGAAAACAACAAATTGTCCCTAGGCGTAGGGGCTTTTTTCACGGCGGGTTTCTCGGTCGATTTTCCGGTCTCGCGCTTCAACAAGGCCATCACCAACAACTTGTACGACCGTTCCGGACGCTACGGCAATTTGAAGATGACCCCCGCGGCCGCCTATCGGATCCTGGATAACCTAAGCATCGGCGTCGGAATGGACATCAACTATGCCTTCTTCCAGACTGACAGCGTGGTGTTGGCGCCGGGCTTTCCGGAGACCGCCGGGACCAACCGCACCGACAGCGCCCTAGGCGTCGGCGGTCGCTTCGGCTTGATTTACAAGCCGATCAAGAAGCTGAGCATCGGCGTCACCTACGTCACTCGGCAGATCTTCCAGCAGTTCGACCGCTACTCCGACCTGATCAACACGGGCCTGGATCTGCCGCAGGAAGTCGCCTTTGGCCTGGCTTTCCAGCCCTTCGAGGGCGCTCGGCTACTCACCGATTTCCGTTGGATCAACTGGTCCTCAGGCTTCATCGGCCGCGACTTGGCCTTGGGCGGTTTACAATGGCGGGATCAATACGTCTTCGCCGGCGGCTTCGAATACAGCTTCGATCCCAAGTTCGACCTCCCGCTCGCGATCCGCATGGGCTACAACTACGGGCGCTCGCCGATCACGCCGGCCAACGCCTTCCGCAACCTGACCATCCCGCTGACCATCGAGCATCACCTGACCGCGGGCATGAGCATGGACCTGAACAAGCATATCGGCGCGGACATCGCCTATATCCACGAGTTCGGCAACACGGTCACCGACAACGGCACGGGCAATCCCACGGGCCGCGGTTCCTTCGTCGGCGCCTCCGCCAACGCCTTCTCGATCGGTATCCACGGCCGTTGGGGCGGCAAGAAAGCGGCATCGGATTAGGCGGGCACGCCTGTTTGTCATGGATTAGGGGACCTTCGGGTCCCCTTTTTTTGGCTTTTTCGAGGTCCAACCATGAGCGGGGGCGGGGAATTCCAAAGGCATTGGCGCTACGTCGCGGGGCTCTCCGCGCGCGCCGACGACGTCAACCGGCTCTTCGACCGCTTCGTCCTCGCCGCCATCGCCACCATCCTGACCGTGCGCGCCTTCCTCTGGCTCACCGGCTACCCGCAGATCGGAGGAAAAGGCCTGCACATCGCCCACATGCTCTGGGGCGGCCTTTTGATGCTGGCCGCGCTGATTCTCATGCAGTCGATCATCACGCGTTGGGCGCGCCACTGGGGCGCGCTGATCGGCGGCGTCGGCTTTGGGCTTTTCATCGACGAGGTCGGCAAGTTCGTCACCCAGGACAACGACTATTTTTACCGCCCCACCTTCGCGATCATCTACGTCCTCTTTGTCCTGCTCTACCTGGTGACCCGCGCCCTCCTGCGTGGGGGGATGCTGACGCCGCACGAGGCGCTCGTCAATTCCATCGAGTATCTCAAGGAAGGCGCCCTGATGGAGATGGACGCGGACAACAAGGGGCGAGCCCTGGCACTGGCGAAGGCGGCGGATCCCGCCAACCCCTTCACCGCGCCGGTTCAAGGCTTGCTGGAAAGCGTCGAGGCCCTGCCGCCCCGGGAGGCCTATTTTTGGGAGCGATGGGCGGCGTGGTTCCGGGGAAAATACCTCGCCCTGATGAACCGCCCGTCCTTTCGCAGCCTGTTGGTCGCGGTCTTTCTCGGCGCAGCCTTGATCGACCTGATCGAATACCGGGCCCGCCTGCCGGAGTTGCTGCGGGACCCGAACGCCCTGAGCTTCTCGGATAAGATGGGGATCGGTTCCGGCCTGGCCAGCTCGCTGTTCGTCTTGATCGGCGGCCTCCAACTGCTGCGCCGGCGCCGTCTGCTCGCCTACCGTTTTTTCGAAAAGGCCCTGCTGATCTCTTTGCTGATCAACCAAGTCTTCGTCTTCGTGCGGGTGCAGCTGCTCGGCATCTTGGATTTGGTCCTGGTGCTGTTCCTGCTTTCGGCCCTGCGCTACATGATCCGCCAGGAGGAGAGGGCCGCGGCCGCTTGAAGTTCAGAGGACGATGGCGACGTCGGGATGCGCCTTGAGGTCGGTGTAGATGCGGCTGACTTGATCCAAGGAGACGGCCGTGATCGTGCAAGTCACGCTCAAATATTTTCCCCGGCTGCTGGGACGCAGCTCGACGGATTGGGGCGGGAAGTCGGGCGCATAGCGCAGCACGATGTCCAGGACGTTCTGCACGAAGCGTTGGTGCTTCAGGCCCATGGCCTTGATAGGAAATTCGCAGGGGAAGGTGAGGGGGCTGTCCGAGTGGTTCATGCCGCCAGTCTAGCACAATCCCGGCGGCGCTGGGCAGGTGAAACCTGGGTTTTTCGCGGCCGGCCTAGCCCGCGGAGGTATTTTGCCCCCGCGCCGCGTTCCGAACCCCGCCGCCCGCCGGCAGCTCGGGCAGGGACCCGTCGGCCGAGAAGGCCACGTAGGGGGCGTGATTCGACCATTCGACTTCCAAGGAACCGTCCTCCAAAACTTCGAGGCTCAGGATGTTTCCCTCCTCGCGCTGGCAATAGACCCGCCGGCCGGGCGCGGCCCGGGAGAAGGAGTTGCCCAGATTGAAGGGGTTTTCCTCCCCGCTGGCGCCGTTGCTGCACGAGGCGAGCAGGATTTGTCCGTCGGGCTCCAACAGATCCCCCAGGCCGTCGAATTCTCCAGCCAGGAAATCGCCGGTGTCGACGTGGACGGTGTCGTCGAAGGTCCCGTCGGGCCGGGCGGCGAGATGCTCGTCCCGTAGCGCCAAGGTGTTGGGCGAGCCGTGACCGCCGACCAACAAGGTATGTACGCGGCGTCCGGTCAACGCGTGGACCTCCCGCAAGGCGGTCATGACGTCGCCCTCGTCGTCGGCCTCCACGTAGATCAGATGGAAGCGGCCGCTCGCCTCCAGGGTGTCCAGGATGGGAAAGCCGTTGCCGACGCCGAAGGCGCCGTTGTGGTCCCAGCTCGGCATGATGGCCAGCGCGATGGGCCGCTCGATGGGCTCGTGGCCGAGGTTGTCGTGGTTGTGCAGCAAGACCATCGCAGTGCGCAGGGAATGCAATCGGGTGGGCAGGTTGGCCCCGAGCCCCACGAGGGATTCGACGAAGGCCTCGTAGCTTTCACAGCCCTCGCCGTCGCAGGGCAACCCTTCGGTGCGCAGGCGCTCCAAAATTTGTTCCCATCGGATCGCGCGTTCTTCCGCCGGGAGTTTTTCCAGCTGGCGGAAATTTTCGATGAGGGCCTCGTCGGAGACGGCCGGCTCCGCCTCGGTGCTTTCCACGGGAGTCTCTTCCCAGCCCAGGCCCCGCGCCGCCTCGTGATAGGCCTCCTCGGCGGCCACTAAAACGTCCTCGAAGGCCTCCGCAACCGCCGCTCCGGGCCCATCCTCCGGCGTCCCGTCGCCGTCGCCCGTATTCCGCCACAGCCGCGGGATCCAAGTGGAGAGGTCCATGGTCAGGGCGGGGAGGTAAGATCCCCCGGAGAGGACCGCCTCCGTGTCGCGGGAGGGAGGGAGCGGGGAAGGAGGAATTTCTGGAACTTTATGGGATTGAGAGGGGATTTTTACAACCGAAGGTGGGGCCATGGCCTGTCTTCCAGGGCGCCCCCGAGGCAAGCAAAGGAAGACGGAGCAAGTTTTGTGCCAGTATTTTGAGGGATTTAGTCGTGCCCCGTTTTATAAGCTATTGAAATTAATAGATGTTTTGTTTAATAATTCCAGCTGTGCCGGCGCCGGTCTCGGATTGGCGACTCGAGGCCTCGTTTTCCGGCCCGCGCGGAGGGATGACAACCCCGCAACGGTGTTATGGCAAAAATCCTGATCTGCCAGCATGTCGGCTATGAAATCTTGGGCACCCTGAATCCGCTCTTCAAAGACGCGGGCTTCCGCCTTCGCTACGTCAACTTCGGGCGCTTCCCCGATCAACGCCCGGAGGTCGACGGCTACGACGGATTGGTGCTGCTCGGCGGGCCGATGAACGTCGATCAGGAGGAGCGCTTTCCCCACTTGAGCCACGAGATGCGGATGATCGAGGCCGCCATGAAGCGCGGCCTGCCGGTGCTGGGCATCTGCCTTGGATCGCAACTCATCGCCCGCACGCTGGGCGCCTCCGTGAGGCGCAACGGAGTTCGCGAGATCGGCTGGCATCCGGTCGCTTTGACGGAAGCGGGGAGGCGGGACCCGGTCTTGGCGCATTTTCAAGAGGAGGAGAGCCTGTTCCACTGGCACGGCGACACCTTCGAGCTGCCGAAGGACGCGGTCCACCTGGCCAGCTCGCGGGATTGCCGGCATCAGGCCTTTCGCTACGGCGACCGCGTCTACGGCTTTCAGTTCCACCTCGAGGTGGATGAGCCGATGATCGAGCGCTGGTTGGTGGTGCCCCAACACCAGGGCGAGTTGGAAGAGATCCGCCATCGCACCTGCCCGGACCGAATCCGGCAAGAGACGCCGGGACGCATCGCGCGCTTGAAGGAGTTGAGCGAGAAGACTTTTGGGGAATTCATCAAACTTTTCGGGGAACGGAAAAAATTCCTCCGCCTCCCCTCGCGTTGAAAGGAGACCTCCTATGACCGAAAAAGCCACCTTCGCCGCCGGCTGCTTCTGGGGCGTCGAGGAGACCTTCCGCCGCACGCCCGGCGTGGTCGCGACGGCCGTCGGCTATACCGGCGGTCGCACGGAAAACCCCACCTACGAGGACGTCTGCAGCGACGAGACCGGCCACGCGGAGGCGGTAGAGGTCGAGTTCGACCCGGCCAAGATCTCGTACGGTGACTTGCTGGAGATCTTCTTTAAGAACCACGACCCCACCACGCCCAACCGCCAGGGCCCCGACGTGGGTTCACAGTACCGCTCGGCGATCTTCTTTCATTCGCCGGAGCAGGAGCGCGAGGCCCGCGAGAAGAAAGACGTCCTGGATAGATCAGGGGCTTTCCGGCGTCCCATCGTCACCGAGATCGTGCCGGCGCGGACTTTCTATCGGGGCGAGGAATACCATCAGCGCTACCTTGAGAAGCGGGGCTTGTCGCACTGTCATTATTGACGGGCTGTGGTCTCTGCAGCATGCCTCAGGGTTTTCCGGGAAACATCGTCACCAAGCGGTCCTGCGGGGTGGTGATCACCGAGTAGACGGCGGTCGGCTCCAGCGATCGGCGGTCGATGCCGACGTAGCGCGCGCCCTCGACGATGCGCTCGTAATTGCCGCCGCGCTGCGCCGAGCGCGGGACCTTCGCCGCTTGCTTGAGCAGTTTTTCTAAGTCGACGTTGGGAAAGAAGAGGCTCTTCGGAAGCCGGGCGGGCCAGCCGTCGAGGTG
This sequence comes from Deltaproteobacteria bacterium PRO3, assembly GCA_030263375.1. Lineage (NCBI taxonomy): Bacteria > Deltaproteobacteria > Deltaproteobacteria bacterium PRO3. The sequence continues at coordinate 15,531 of SZOV01000033.1, read as the reverse complement.
CCTCTTTTGGATATGCTTGAAGGCCTCGGGCCCGAGGCGAAGGTCGCTGGGCTTGATCCGCAGCCGCACCCGGCGGGAGAGCTGGGCGATCCTGGCCAAGCCGTAGCCGGCGAGGTCGTCGAGCGGCATCCCCGGCGTGGCGCTGCGCGCGGCGACGGCCAGCTCCTCGAAGGAGGGCCCGCCGACGGCGACGAGTCCATCTTCCAGGGCCCGCGGCGCGTCCACCAGCACGAAACCGGCCGCGTTGTTGACGACGTTGAGGACCGCCGCGGCGCCTGCGACCGAGTGGTTGATTTGCCGAAGCAGGGCGTCGGCCGCGGCGTTGTCGGACTGGAAATTCGTGGCGTGGACGACATCCCAGGCTCCGCCGGTGAGGCCGGAGAAGTCGTAATTTCGGCGATGTTCCAGGGCGCGCAATCGTTCGGGGGCCCGGTGGTCCGGCGGCTCAGGGGGAAGAGGCGGCGGCAAGGGCTGCGGACTGGCTTGGGGTTCTTCTCGCGGGGTTTCGGAGGGGGAGGCGTTAGGTCGGGTGATTTTCATGCCCGGCAAGAAGTGCAGGCGGGATGCCATCGAGCCCCCTCCGGCCTTCAAAAAAAATACGGCGAAATTTCAAGCGGTTATTTTCGCCGAGCGATCGCTTGGCGGAGCGTCCGGTTGGAAAGGGTTCGAAAATCGGACGACCCCCTCGCGCCGGCGTCTTAAAAAAGAATCGCTACAGCGCATCCCGGCGCGGATCCGGCGGCGCGGCCGGGGGGATTTGCAGCAACGTGCTCGGCTTGGTCTCGGGCTGCTTCGCCGCGCCCGGCGCCGGGGTGGCGCTGGGCCTGGTCTCGGTCGGCTGCGTCTCGGTGGGGCGGGTCTCGGTAGGGAGGGACTCGGGCGCGGCGCCCGGATCCTGGGTCAAGAATCCGCCCTTCCCGCCGGGTGCCTTCACCTCGCCGACCGCGGCCTGCTCGAGGGAGATCCCGAAGCGCAGCGGGTGTAGGGCCCGGGCCTGGGCGAGGAAGAATTGGAAGTTCTCGCGCGCGGCCTTCTTGCGGCTGAGCCTCTGGTCGGCCTCGAGGACGTGGCGGTGGAGGAAGAGCAGATCGGCCCCGCCGGGCACCGTGGAGAGATTTTCTAGATAAGCGATGCCGTCGCCGAAACCCGCCCCGTTGCCGGGCGCGAAGTCGTCGCCGGCGAGCAGGACGAGGCGCAGGTCCTCGAGGTTGATCTGGTCCTCGGGCTTGGCGGCGAGGCGGTTGCGGGCCTCGACGTAGCGCCGCGCCAGGCGCAGCGCCTGGAGGGCGCGCCTCTCGGGAGACGCCTCCGCCCCGACGTCGCGGCCCACGACGCGGTCGGCCGGGAGGTTGAGCCCCAGCGCGGCGAGCGCGGCCTGGGCGGCCGCGGCGTCTTGGTCGGCGACGAAGCCGACCAACAATCCTTCGCGCTGCAGGTATTGCAGCAAATCGATCATCTCGGGGAAAGGGCGCCTGCCCGCCGTCGGGACGGGACTTGTCGGCGCGGGCGTCGCCGGCGGGGCCTTGGCCTTGGCCTTGGCGGATTTCTTTTCCGCGGCCTTCTCCGCCGGCGGAGGAGCGCTTGCAGTTATTTCCTCGAACCCCAAGGTTCCTTCGCCCGAAACCAGCGCGACGAGACGATCCGCCTTGTAGGCCTTGAGCCGGCCCAGGCGGCGGCAGAGCTTCAAGAAGTTTTCCTCGTTCCAATTTTTTTGGGAAATCGCCTCGGCGCAGTTGAAGGCGTAGGGCTCGATCAGACAGATCCCGGAACCGCTGTCCTTGAGGCAGCGGCTCGCCAAATTTTTCGGGGCGCCTCCGAAATAAATGCCGATCCACTTCATCGGCGCGCCGGATTGCAGCTGGGATTCGATCAGGCCCAACACCTTTTCGAGGTAGGCCGGGTCCTCGATCCCGAAGCTCTTTTGCAGATCCTGGACTTCGAGGGTCTGCGTGTCTTGGAAGGCGGCGGCGACCTGCTCGACCGGCTGGTCGTTGAGGCTTAGGCCCAAAAATCTCGGCAATTGAAGGGACTTGCCCGCGGTCGGCGCCGGTGTGGCGGCCGGAGGCGGGGGCGCCGGGGATTTTTTTTCGCAGGCGGCGGAAAAAGCGGTGGCAAGAATCGTCAGAGCGGTTAAAATCTTTCCAGCTCGGCGGAGAGGTCGCATCGGATCTCCTCCTTATGTGCCGTTTTTAATGGGGGTTTCGCCGTTATGTCCACCAAAAAGGCTTTCGACCAGGCGCTCAAGGACGTCAAAAAGCTCTCGGATTTGAGCAACGATCAGCTGCTGCAGCTCTACGGGCTCTACAAGCAGGCGACCGAGGGCGACGTGCACGGGCCCAAGCCGGGTATGCTCGATCTCAAGGGCAAGGCCAAATACGAGGCTTGGACCAAGCAGAAGGGAAAGAGCGCCGAGAAGGCCATGGAGGCCTACGTGGCCTTGGTGAAGAAATTGTCGAGTTAAGATGTCTACGCGCCGCGTCTTTACAAGGGGCTAGGACCGGTGCGTTAATAACGAAAATAAACTAATATCCGAATCGTGTCCGATGGCGTCCCGTCGACGCATCGCGATGCGATAAGTCTTATCGGGAAACGGGGATGCCGAGGCTCTTGGCCGTCGCAGGGCGTCTTCGCTATTCCCAGGGGTTAAGCCGGCTTCAGAACGCGCGGGCCGGCGATTAAGGGGGGCTCATGTTGGAACCTATCCGGGAGGTTCTTTCCTTTCGATACGACGACCGGCCGATGGGCGATTCGGTCTACGAATCCCACAGCCGATGGATCAAGTGGTTGCACGACTATTACCTTCGCGTGGAGCATCTCGGCGCGCTCGAGGAGTGCATCGAGGCCGCCCGCAAGGAAAACGCGATCCTGATCAGCAACCACTCGCTGACCATCGAGGCGACCTTGATCAATTACATCATGCACATCGAGGGCGCCGGCCACGTCGGCACCCTGGTCTTTCCCGAGGCCTTCAAGCTCCCTCTGGTGCGTGAGTTTTTCCGCAGCTGCCAGTGCATCCCGATCTCGGTCGAGGCCGGGGCCAAGGCCTTGCGGGAGAAGCACATCCTGCTCTTTCCCGAGGGGATGGACTTCCTGACCGGACTGACCGACCCGGACCACATGCCCGAGTTTCACACCGGTTTTTTGCGTATGGCCCACCAATATATGAAGGATAGCGGAAAAAAGAGCGTGACGATCCTGCCGATCGCCCATGCGGGCATCGAGAAGATGCTGAAATTTTGGGTGATCAAAAACGAGAAGGTCCTCAACGCCTTGATCCGGCCCATCGCGAAATATCCGTTTTGGGTGGTGCCGAAGATCCCCTTCTTTCTGCCGAGCAAGGTGATCGTCAATTGGGGCGAGCCCATCCGGATCACGCGCTCGCAGCTCGACTCGGCGGGGAAGGTCCACCGGCAGTCGCGGCGTTTCCGGGAGGTGGTTTTGGCTTTGCGCAAGCAGGCGCAGGCCGAACGCGACCGCGCGGGCTGGGCCTTGAAACCCGCCTTAAAGACCCTCAAGAGCCTGGCTTTCGGAATGGAATTTCCCTAGGCGTGGATGGTCCCGCTGCCCAGCCCCAAGGCCGCCTCTTTGACGCCCTCGGAAAGGGTGGGGTGGGCGTGGCAGGTGCGGGCGACGTCCTCCGCGCTGGCCTTGAACTCGATCGCCAGGACCAGCTCGGCGATCAGGTCGGAGGCGCGGGCGCCGAGGATGTGGGCGCCCAAGAGACGATCGGTCTTCTTGTCGGCCAATAATTTCACCCAGCCTTCCTTCTCGCCCATCGCGATCGCCTTGCCGACGGCCATCAACGGAAACTTGAAGGCCTTGTACTCGACGCCCTTCTCTTTCAACTGCTCTTCGGTGAGGCCCACCGAGGCCACCTCGGGCCAAGTGTAGACGACGCTGGGGATGGCGTCGTAGTTGACGTGGCCCGCCTGGCCCGCCAGATTTTCGACCACCGCCACGCCTTCTTCCATCGCCTTGTGGGCGAGCATCGGTCCGGCGATCACGTCGCCGATCGCGTAGACGCCCGGCAGGGAGGTCTGGAATTTACCGTCCACCGCGATGCGACCCCGCTCGTCGACCTTGACGCCGGCCTTGTCCAGGCCGAGGCCCTCGGTGTTGGGTTTGCGACCCACCGCCACCAAAACCACGTCGGCGTTGAGCGTCGCGGCCTTCCCGGAGGCGTCCTCGACCGTCACGTCCACCGTGCCGTCTTTCTTGACGGTGGCGCCCTTCACCTTGGTGGAGAGCTGGAACTGCATACCCTGCTTCTGCAGGATGCGCTGGAAGGCCTTGCCCACCTCGAGGTCCATCGCCGGGACGATGCGGTCGAGGGCCTCGAGCACCGTGACCTGGCTGCCCCAGCGCAGGTAGACCGAGCCCAATTCCAGGCCGATGTAGCCGCCGCCGATCACGATCAACTTCTTCGGCACCTGGCTCAGCGCCAGGGCGCCGGTCGAGTCGACGACGGAACGGCCGTCGACGGCCACGCCGGGGATCTCGATGGGACTGCTGCCGGTGGCGAGGATCACGTGCTTGGCCCGCAAGGTCGTCTCTTCTTTGCTCTGCCGGACGGTGACGCTGCGGTCGGCGTTGAGCTGGGCCTGGCCGAGGACGTGGTCGATCTTGTTTTTCTTGAAGAGGCTCGCGACGCCGCCGGTGAGCTGGGCGACGACCTGGTCCTTGCGCTCCATGCACTTCTTCAGGTCGAGGGAGAGGCCGCTCAGCTGCACGCCGTGGTCCTTCAGCTTGTCCTTGGCCTGGACGTAGAGCTCGGAGGACTCGAGCAGGGCCTTGCTGGGGATGCAGCCGACGTTGAGGCAGGTGCCGCCGAGCGTTCGGTCTTTTTCGACGCAGGCGACTTTCATGCCGAGTTGCGCGGCGCGGATGGCGGCGACGTAGCCGCCGGGGCCCGCCCCGATGACGATAAGGTCGTAGGAGATTTCGGATGCCATAAGTCTGCCTTGTCAGAGATTGAGGTCTTTTTCGGTGAGCACGAGCTCGAGATTTTCGATGCCTTCCTTGACCTTGACCAGGAAGCTCACCGCCTCGCGGCCGTCGATGATGCGGTGGTCGTAGGAAAGCGCGAGATACATCATGGGCCGCGCGACGATCTGCCCGTCGACGACGACCGGCCGCTCCTGGATCTTGTGCAGGCCGAGGATGCCGGATTGCGGCATGTTGAGGATGGGCGTCGAGAGCAGCGAGCCGAAGACGCCGCCGTTGCTGATGGTGAAGGTGCCGCCGGTCATCTCGGCGATGGAGAGCTTCTTTTCCTTGGCGCGGCGGCCGAGCTCGTCGAGCTTCTTCTCGAAGTCGGCCACGCCGATCCGGTCGGCGTCGCGGATCACCGGGACGACCAGGCCCGAGTCGGTGCTCACCGCGACCGATAGGTCGACGAAATCCCGATAGATGATGTCCTCGCCGGTGAAGGTGGAGTTGACCAGGGGATAGGCCTTGAGCGCGCGCACGCAGGCCTTGGCGAAGATGCTGACCATGCCCAGGCCCACGCCGTGCTTGGCCTGGAACTTCTCTTTGTATTTCTTCCGGAAGGCCAGGACCTGCGTCATGTCGACCTCGTTGAAGGTCGTCAGGATGGCCGCGGTGTGCTGGGCGTTGACCAGGTTTTGCGCGATGGTGCGGCGGATCCGCGAGGCGGGCTCGCGGCGCTCTCCGCGCGCCTCGTCGACGTGGTAGGTGAAGACTGGGAGGTGCGGCTTGGTCTCGGCGGGCGCCGGCGCCGCGGCGGGGCGCAGCTGGGTCACGGTGGCCGGGGCGTTGGCCCGCATCACGTCTTCCTTCAGGACGCGACCGTCCTTGCCGCTGCCCTGGAGGGAGGCGGCGTCGAGGCCCTTTTCGGCCGCGAGCTTGCGGGCCGAGGGATGGAGGATGGGCTCGGCGGCGCGGGCGGGCGCGGAGTTTGCGGCGGCCGACGGCGCGGGCGCCGCGGCGACGGCCGGGGCGGGCTTGTCGACAGCGGCGCCGTTTTCGGCGGAGACGCTGTCGTCGATGATCGCGATCACGTCGCCAGGTTTGACGCGGGTCTCGGCCTCGGGCTTCAGCACCTCGATGCGGCCGCTGTATTCGGCCTGGATCTCGAAGGTGGTCTTCTGGGTCTCGAGATCGAGGAGGACCTCGTCTTTTTTGACGTAGTCGCCCGTCTTTTTCAGCCAGGTTCCGATAAAGACTTCGTTGATGGACTCGCCCGCGCTGGGGACAATGACCTCGTGCTTCATTTAGTGGCTTTCTCCTAAAGCGGCTGCGACGATGCGTTTTTGCTCGCGCAGGTGCAGGTGCAGGTAGCTGTCGGCGGGGCTCGCCTGGGCGGCGCGGCCGACGTAGATCAGGGTTTGGTGCTTGCCGAGCAGCGGCGCCAGGTGCTCCTTCATGAAGGTCCAGCCCTCCATGTTGCGGGGGCCCTCCTGGCACCAGACGATATCGACGGCCTTGGGATACGAGGCCAGCAGCTTCGCGTAGAGCTCTTCGTTAAAAGGGTAGAACTGCTCGACGCGCAGGATGGGGATGTCGGGGTTTTTGGACTTCTGTCGCCCTTCCAGCAATTCATAAAAGATTTTGCCGCTGCACAGGACGATCCGTTGCGCCTTGTCTTTGAGGGCGGGATTGGGGTCGTCGAGGACTTCTTGGAAGCCCACGTCCTGGAAATCCTTCAGTTCGGAGGCGCAGAGCGGGTGGCGCAGCAGGCTCTTCGGCGACATGACGACCAGCGGGATGCGGAAGTCGCGCAGCACCTGGCGCCGCAGCAGGTGGAAGTACTGCGCCGGCGTGGTCAGGTTGCAGACCTGGATGTTGTTCTGCGCGCAGGCCTGGAGGAAGCGCTCGAGGCGGCCGGAGGAGTGCTCGGGCCCCTGGCCCTCGTAGCCATGCGGCAAGAGCAGGGTGAGCCCGCTGTAGCGCTGCCACTTGGCGGCCGAGCAGGTGAGGAATTGGTCGACGATGACCTGGCCGGAGTTGACGAAGTCGCCGAACTGGGCCTCCCAGAGGGTCAGCTTGCCGGGGTTGGCCAGGCTCTGGCCGAATTCGAAGCCCAGGGCCGCGTACTCGGAGAGCAGGCTGTTGACCACCTCGAAATCCGCCTGTTTCTCCTGGATGAAGTTGAAGGCGTTGTATTTGCGGCCCGTCTCGATGTCGTGGAAGATGCAGTGGCGCTGCGAGAAGGTGCCGCGCTCGGAATCTTGCCCCGCCAGCCGCACCATGTGTCCCTGGCAGAGCAGGCTGCCGAAGGCCAGGGCCTCGGCCAAGCTCCAGTCGACGCCGCGCTCGCCGCGCAGCATCGCGGCGCGGTCCTGCAGCAGCTTCTCGATCTTGGGGTGCACCGTGAAACCGGGCGGCACCGCGGCGATGCGCTCGCCGATGCGCCGCAGCTCCTCGACCTTCACCGGCGTCGGGGCCTTCTTGAAGAAGTCCTTTTCCGTCGGCTTGCGCAGGCTCTGCCAGCGGTCGCCGAAGGCGTGCATCGCGGGAGAGATCTTGGTCTTTTTGGATTCGGCCAAGGCCTCCTCGATCTTTTGGTTGTAGGCCTCGAGGGCGGCGGTTACCGCCTCGGGCGTCACGACCTTCTGCTCGGAGAGTTTTTCGGCGTAGATCTGGCGCACCCGTGGGTGGTTGGCGATGGCCCTGTACATCAGCGGTTGCGTGAAGCCGGGCTCGTCGGCCTCGTTGTGGCCGTAGCGTCGGTAGCCGACCACGTCGATGATGACGTCGCGCTTGAACTTGTAGCGGAACTGCAGGGCCAAGGAGGTGCAGCGCAGCGCGGCGTCGGGGACGTCGGCGTTGACGTGGAAGATCGGAAACTCGAGCATCTTCGCGATGTCGGTGGCCTGGGGCGTGGAGCGCGACTCCTGCGGCATCGTCGTGAATCCGATTTGGTTGTTGACGATGATGTGGATCACGCCGCCGACCGTGTAGCCCGCGAGGTCCGACATGTTGAGCAGCTCGTAGACCGAGCCCTGTCCGGTGAAGGAGGCGTCGCCGTGCAGCATCACCGCGAGGGTGCGGGTGCGCGTCTTGTCTCCCTTCAGCTTTTGCTTGGAGCGGCAGATGCCCATCAGCACCGAGTTGACGGCCTCGAGGTGGCTGGGGTTGGGCGCGAGCGAGAGGTGGATCTCCTTGCCGGCGGGCGTCACGGTCTTGGTGGAGTAGCCCATGTGGTACTTTACGTCGCCGTCGCCGACGTTGGCGTCGAAGTTGCCGGAGAACTCGCCCATCATCTGCTTCAAGTCTTTTTGGAAGATGTTGGCCAGGACGTTGAGGCGGCCGCGATGCGCCATGGCGATGAGGATTTCGTCGGCGCCCAGCTGCGAGGCCTGGTCGATGATGTAGTCGAGCATCGGGATGATGACGTCGTTGCCCTCGACCGAGAAACGCTTTTGGCCGACGAAGCGCTTGTGCAAAAAGGTCTCGAAGGCCTCCGCCTCGACCAGCTTCTGCAGGCAGCGCTGGCGGGCCTCGTTGGGCAGGGCCTTGGTCAGGTAGTTCGACTCGACGCGCTTCTGGATCCAGAGGCGGCTGGGCGGGTCTTCGATGTGGCCGTACTCGACCGAGGCGGGCGAGCAGTAGTACTCGGTGAGGGTGCGGATAATCTCGCGCAACGTCACCCGGCCCAGCCCCAGCATGTTGCCGACGTCGCAGATCTTCTCGAGGTCGGCCTCGCTGAGGCCGAACTTGTCGAGGCGGAGCAGGGGGTGGTTTTTGATGCCGCGCTGCAGGGGGTTGACGTCCGCGATCAGGAAGCCCAGCTCGCGGTAGGCCTGGATCAGCTCCAAGACCTTCAATTCGAACTCGAGGTCGTCGGCCTCGCGGGGGCCCTGGGGGGCGAGGCTCTGGTCCATGCGGCCGCGCAGGGCGAGGCCGTCAAAAAAATAACGCCAGCTGGGGTCGATGGCATCGGGATTTTGCCGGTATTGCTCGGCCAACTCTTCGATGTAACCGGTATTTAAGGGATTTAAGTAGCTGGGCATATAAGTTGTGGGTCCGGGTATTGCCGGGCGGCCCCCAAGATTCAAGCTTATTTTCTCGTCGGTCTTTTCATTATTTAATCAATTCAGGGGCATTATACCCGGGAGCCGGCGAAAAGGGTGAGCCCTCCTACAATAATTTAGTCCCGGGGTCAAATGCGCGCGCGTGAAAAAAATTGGATTTCTCTTGAGATTTAAGCTAGTTCCGGCCCGGCACGAGGTCGCCGGCCGAGGGGCGGGCGCCGGCCCCGCGCTCCACCCCGAACCAAAGGATAAGTCATGAAACTTAAAGGGAAAAATATACTCATCACCGGCAGCAGCCGCGGGATCGGCCGCGAAATGGCCCTAAGGTTTGCCAAAGACGGGGCCAACTTGGTCATCACCGGCAAGTCCGTCATGGAAGGGGGGAAGCTGCCCGGGACCATCTATTCGGTCGCCGAGGAGGTCGAGGCCGCCGGCGGCAAGGCCCTGGCCATCCCGATCGACCTGCGCAACGACGCCTCCGTCGAGGCCATGGTCGCCAAGGTGGGGGAGAGCTTCGGGGGCAAACTGGACATCCTGATCAACAACGCGGGGGCCATCTCGCTGACGCCGCTGGAGGCGACGCCCATGAAGAAGGCCGACCTGATGCTTCATCTCAATATGCGGGCGGTCCTGCTCTGCAGCCACCTCTGTATCCCGCTGCTCAAGGCCGCGGGCGGCGGGCACATCCTCAACCTCTCACCGCCGATCAGCACCGACCCCAAGTGGTACGGCAACCACGTGGTCTACACCATTTCGAAATACGGCATGACGATGGCGACGATCGGCCTCTCGCAGGAGCTGGCCAAGTACAAGATCGGCGTCAATTCGCTGTGGCCCCGCACGCTCGTCGCCAGCGAGGCGACCAAGATGCTCCTGGGCGAGGCCGGGATGCCCAGCTGCCGCAAGCCCGCCATCATGGCGGACGCCGCCTACGAGATCGTCACCAGCGACCCGACCCAACTGACGGGCCGCGCCCTGTTGGACGAGCCCTTCTTGAGGGAGCGCGGCTACCAGGATTTCGACAAGTACCGCATGGACCCCGGCACCGAGCCGGCCTTGGATCTTTTCGTGGAAGACTGAGCATCCGGAAGCGCCGGCGCCCCTTTCGGTCGCCCCTTGCCGGATCGCTTGGTATCCGAGGAATCTGCCGGTATAATACCCCCTCAGGGTTAGGGCGATTTCGACGCGTTACGGCATGATCAGCGGAGGGCGTGGGGTGCTGCTGTCGAATACCGTAGGCATTTTTCTGCTCGGGGTGATGACCGGCTGGGTCGTCGACGTCAACTTCATCTCAGCCCAGGCCTTTCTGCTCAGCGAGCTGGAACCCTCCCAAGGCCTTGCCGCCATTATCGGGGCCAATTTGGCGTTCAGCCTCTTTCTTGGCTTCATTCATCGCCATCGCTTCAAGATCAAATTCAGCGTGTTCGGCGCCTGTTGCGCCGCTTTCTTTCTTGTCCTGCTGTTCGGTTTGCAGCTTCCCTTTCTTGGTTTGGAAACTCGAGGAATCCTTTGGCTCGGGGTCTCCATTTTCGGGAGCGGATTGTTCCGTTGGATCAACGACGATCTCGCCATGAAGCACTTGAATCCCGGACAGGCCGAAGCGTCTTTTTTTTACCTGGCCTCGGCTCGGGAAATCGGGACCATCTTGAGTTTTCTGACGCTGAGATTTTGGACGGAAGGCTTCGCCCCCGGCCAAATGATCCAAGTCGTCTCCGTGCTGATCGTGGGGTGGCTGGCGCTCGTGCTCGCGCAGTTCGCGCCGCGCGCCAATTTGGAGATCCAATATGGGTCCGGGGAGGGAGCCAAGCCCCCCACTCTTGACGGCAAAGATGCCCGCCTTTTCATCGTTTTCTTCCTGCTGATGATGTTTTTTCTCGGGCTGTCCCACGTCGGACAAGAATACCTCTTGATGCTGGCCCTCAAGCAGAACGTCGGCTCCTTCGAGGCCTTGAAGGATATTCAGGCGGAATATTACCTCGTGGCCAGCCTGCTGGTCGTGGCGCTTGGACCGCTCGCCGCCCGTTGGATCCGGGCGAGAAGGAGTTCCCCGCTGCGCCTGGTGAGCCTGTACGCGGGAGTCATGCTGTTTTTCCTGGGCCTGTGCTGGGTCCATCCCGTCTTTTTCTCCTTCATCGCCTTGGAGGTCGGGCAGGTGGTCGCCAAGTCCGTGGTCGGAGAACCGGCCTGCCAGATGATCTACGCGGCTTTCAAGGACGGCGTGAGGAACCGGTTGCGCTCCTGGGGGGTGTTCTTTTTCGACAGCCTCGCGGGGCTTCCCTTCCTGGTCTTGCTCCCTTTCCTGGCTTCGATTGGCGCCGCGGAGCAGGTTCGCATTTTGCTGCCGATCGCCGCGATTTGCGTCTTAGCGGGGGTTTTTGGGGCTTGGCAGGCCCACCGCAGGTTGGTGCCGACGCTTTACGCTCTTTTCGGGTCGGGAGACAAAGAGTCGTCGATATTGGCCGCCCAGGCGCTTTCTTACCTGCGTCCCAAGGATTTCACGTCCCGGATGGAGGAAATGCTGAGAAGCGACCCGAAAAAGCTGCTGCGTAAGACCATCATCCTGGGGTTGGCGTATTCCAAGGAGGCGAAGGCGTTGGATGCCGTCGTTAGGGAGTTTCAATCCGACAAGGAGGAGATCCAGCTGGCGGTACTGGACGCGATGAGGGTCTTTCGGAATTACCGGGCCTTGCAATTCGCCGTGGACGTGATGAGCGGAAGAGTCGTTTCGAAAAGCCTTCAGGTGCGGGTCAACGCCTCGCGATTGATCGGGGCGATTTATGGGAAGCGGGCCATTCCGTTCTTGCTGAGGGGTTTGGAAGACTCGGATCCTCGCATCGTAGCCAATACACTCGAGACATTGGGGGAGTTTCGGGACCGAAAATTGATCGGCTTCTTCGAGGTTTTTTTGGCGCACTCCGTGCCTCGCGTGCGCCTGAACGCCTTGATGGCCGTGTCGCCATTCCGGGAAACGAGGCGACTTTACCGGGAAGGGGTCGCCTCCGCCCTGCGAACGGGAGACCCCGCTTGGATTGCCTCCGCCCTCTACGTGGTGGGGCGGCTTCGAGATTCGTATTTCCTGCCGCTGGTGGAACGGTTGTCGGATACTCCCTTGGCCGAGAACCGCAGGATTCAAGGCGGGCTGGCCTGGGCGCTGACTCGCCTGGGGGATACTCGGGGATTCGAGAGGTTTGCCGCATTAGTGGCCAACGCGCGGGGGGGCGAGGAATCCGCAACGCTGATGCATTTCTTCGGGCAGCTGCCGTCAGAGACGCGCTTCGAGATGATCGAGCGCTTGGTAAGGCGCCCCGGCGGCGATCCTTACTTTGTGAAGAGGTTCGCTCGAACCTTGCGGGAGTCGTCCTTGGACTTCCATCGTGAGTTGGATTATCTGGAACTGCTTTGGCGCAGCGGTCATGGCGGAGAACAGCTGGTCGATTGCGCCGTCTGAACGAGGCGTACCCCTCCCAATAGGCCCGCGTTGTTGCCGAGCTTGGCAGGAGCGGTTTCCATGCGCTCCGCGAGGCAAGGATAGACGCGATCCTGTATTTCCTCGCGCAGTCCCTTCTCGAAAAATCGCCAAGCGGCCGATAACCCGCCGCCGACGACGAAACGCTCGAAGCCGAAAGCGAGGCCCAGGGAGGCGATGCCGCAGCCCAGGGCGACGCCGAACTCACGCCATATTTCGAGGGCAACGGACTCCCCGGCGCTCGCCGCTTGGAAGAGCTTTTCGGGAAGGGCGGGATCCGCGGGGTCCAGGTCGGAGATCGCCGCCGGAAGCCCGCCCGCATTTTGGAGGGACTCCAGTTGCAGTCTTAACCCGCTTTGCGAGGCGAGGGTTTCCAGGGTGCCGCGACTTCCCAGGGCTCCCGGCAAGCCTCTGCGCTCTAATACGATGTGTCCCATTTCACCCGCGAAGCCGTTGGGCCCATGGAAAATCTTTCCGTCCAGGATGACGCCGCCGCCGACGCCGGTGCCGAGGGTCAGGAGGATGAAGCTGGGCCACTCGCGCCCCGCGCCTTTCCAGGCCTCGCCGAGCGCGGCTTGGTTGGCGTCGTTTTCCATCACGACCGGAAAGGGCAGGGCGGATTGCAAGGCCTCGCGCAGGGGAACATCCCGCCACTCCGGGAAGTGCGGCGATTGCCGTACCACCCCCCGCCCGCTGTCCACCAAGCCGGGGATTCCCAAGGCCATGCCGCGAATCTCGGCATCGATCTTCTCGGCGCGAAAGCGGAACAATTCGGCTTCCTGCGAGAGCACCTTGATGAGGTCGGCCCCTTTGCGCACCAGATCGGAGGAAAGGACTTGTTGGGCGAGAAAGGCGCCCTCCGCGTCGAGGAGGGCCATGCGCAAGGAAGTGCCGCCGAGGTCGACGGAGAGATAGGAGTCGGGCATGGGGGGAGTAGGACACCGCCGGAGAAATATTTCAAGTCCTGTGAGCTGTCTTTTTGCGGTCTCCGGGACAGGGGATCCGGTTCCTGCCGGAGGCCGTTCTGTGCCGTTTTGCGATCCCGTGCGGAGTCGCGCTTGCCATCGGGGGAGGAAAATGGAATGACCTTTCGAATAGGGGAGTTCCGTCATGGAGATGAAATTTCGCCGCATCGTCACTGCCTCGGGGCCCGACGGCCGCTCGCGCGTCGGCGACGACGCCCAGGTTAAGCCCGGCCCGCTCGGCATCTTCGACTTTTGGCTCACGGAGAAATCGCCGGCCCCGCTCTCGGGCCCGGACCTCTTGCCCGGCCGGCCCACGCGGCTGGAGCCGCCGCCCGGCGGGAGCGTTTTTCGCTATTTCCTCATCCCGCCCCAGGATCCGTCTCTGACGCCCGAGGCCGCCGAGCGGGCGGCCCAAGCGGCCTTCGCCGCCGTCGGCGCCGCCCACTGCCGCGTCGACACCCGCCTCAATCCCATGATGCATACCACCCGGACCGTCGACTACGTGGTGGTCCTGCGGGGCGAGGTGACCTTGCTCTTGGACGAGGGGAAGGTGACGCTGAAGCCCTTCGACGCGGTGGTTCAGCGGGGGACCAACCACTACTGGATCAACGAGGGGAAGGAGCCCGCCCTGCTGCTGGGAGTGCTCTTGGACGCGGAGGCGCCGCAAAAATAATCCCGGTTGAATTCGGACAGACCCGCGTTTATACCCTTCACGTTTGAAGACTCCGTTCCAGGTGCCTCCAAAGAGGATGAGAATATGGAAATCAAATTCGGTACCGACGGCTGGCGCGCCGTCATCGGCGAGGATTACACCTTCGCGAACGTCGCCAAGGTCCTGCAGGCCTTCTGCGACCTCCAGGCCGCGGGCCGCGACAAGACCGTCTTCGTCGGCTACGACCGGCGCTTCCAAAGCCGGGCCTTCGCCGAGCGCGCGGTGCGGGTGTTGCTGGGCAACGGTTTCAAGGTCCAGCTGGCCAAGGACTTCTGCCCCACGCCCTGCATTTCTTGGATGACCAAGGCGCGCGGCGGCCTGGCGGGGGTCGTCATCACCGCCAGCCACAATCCCTTCCAGTGGAACGGCGTTAAGTTCAAAGAGGGCTACGGCGGCTCGGCCTCGCCGGAGTTTACCGCCCAGGTCGAAGAGCGTATCCGTCGCAACGATCTCGACGGCCTGACGCCGCGGGAACTCTCCTTGGAGGAGGGCGAAAAGAGCGGCCTGATCGGTTTTTTTGACCCGCACGGCGCCTACCTGGGGCAGTTGAAGAAGCTGGTCGACCTCAACCGCATCCGTCGCGCCAAGCTCAAGATCGTCGCCGACCCCATCTACGGCGCGGGGAGCGGTTTCTTCACCAAGCTTCTCGGCAAGCAGGTCGTCGAGATCCGCGGCGAGGCCAACCCAGGCTTCGGCGGCGTCAACCCCGAGCCCATCGAAAAAAATCTCAAGCTCGCCGCCGAGACCGTCCGCAGGCATAAGGCCCACATCGGGCTGGCCACCGACGGCGACGCCGACCGCATCGGGGCCATCGACGAGAAGGGGCGCTTCGTCGATTCGCACCACATCTTCGCGCTGATCCTCCGGCACCTGGTGGAGGTGAAGAAGTGGAAGGGCGCGGTCATCAAGACCGTCTCCACCACCAACATGATCAGCCGCCTGGCCCGGCAGTACGGCTTGGAGCTCATCGAGACGCCGATCGGCTTCAAGTACATCTGTCAAGAATTCCTGAAGACCGATCCTTTGATGGGCGGCGAGGAATCCGGCGGCATCGGCATCGCCCGCCACGTCTTCGAGCGCGACGGCATCCTCTGCGGCCTGCTCTTGCTCGAGATCGTCGCCCACCACCGCAAGCCGCTCTCCAAGATCATCGCGGGGCTTCAGGCGCAGGCGGGGCCGCTCCGCTTCCAGCGAGACGACCTGCATATCCCGCTCGAAACGATCGCACGGGTCAAGGCGGCCCTCGCGGCGGGCGAGACGCCGGATTTCGGCAGGCTCAAACTGCGCGGCACCAATTTCCGCGACGGCTTCAAATTTGAGTTCGAGGACGACGGCTGGCTGTTGATCCGTCCCTCCGGCACCGAGCCCCTGCTGCGCGTCTACGCCGAGGCG
>SZOV01000032.1 GCA_030263375.1 Deltaproteobacteria bacterium PRO3 | reverse complement strand
GAGAATCCCCAAAGATGCGGTTCGGCTCCGAGCTCAGTTTCAAGACGGACCTCCGGGACTCCGAATGGGTCTTGAGCGCCCTGCGCGCCGAAAAATCCGGAAAGGTCTTGGCCGAGGGCGGCAAGGTCCGCGGCCGCAGCGACGCCAAGGGCTTCCGCGCCACCCTGGAAATTCCGCGGGCGCTCGACGGCGCGGGGCTGGAGCTCAGCCTGCGCAAGGCGCCCGGCGTTGCCCATTTCTCCGGAGGCTTCCGGATCGGGCCCGGCGAAATCGCCTTGGCGCCGGGCTGGAAGCTTCAGGGCGCCGAGGTCTCGGGACATTACCAAACCCCGCCCTGGCAGGAGCTGCTGGCGAAGCCCCGCGTGGCCCTCGACCTGCGGGCGGCGGCGCGGCTGGACACGGGTCCCGCCGGCGTCCCGGTCTCGGCCGGGGTGCAGGGGAGCCTGAGCTATTCCCCGGAGAAAAATTCCTTGTTTCTGTGGGTCAACCCGCGCGGAAATTCCCCGCTTCGCCTCGGTCCCGCGGAATTCCCCGGCCTGCCGGGCAAGGTCGAGGCCTCGGCCGAGCTTCAAGGGACCTGGCAGATCGTCCTGACGCCGCACGGCGCCCTGGTCGGCGGCCGGGGCGTCGGTATCCGCGAGGGAGAAGTCTGGACGAAGACGGGCGAGGGCGACGCCGCGCGAAGGCAACCCTGGCTCTCGGCATTCTCGGTGAAGGCGGACCAGCTGTGGAGCGTGCAAAAAGGCGTCGCCTACGCCGGGGGCGAGGGGATCCGGCTCGAGGCGGACGCCCACCTCGGGGCCTGGTTTTCCGAGCTGCCCGCGGACGCCTCGAAACGTCACGTGGTCCTCATCGTGGATCAGGCGCCGCTGAGCTCCCCGGCCTTTTGGAAGCTGTTCGCGCAATCCTTGGGAGAGGGAGGGAAGCCCTGATGCCCTGCCGAAAAGTCTCCACGCCCCCGCCGCTGCTCCCGATCGCCAAGCCCTTCGCCTCGCTGAACGCCATGCCGGGCGCGGCAAAGCCCGCCTCGCCCGGCGCCGCGGATTATTATGTCTGCGATGAGCCGGGCGAGCGCCCCGCGCTCGTCCCGAAGCAGCTCGTCGCGTCGGCCGCGCCTTGGCAAAAGCCCGCGATGTTTTTCAGCCCCGTCGCCGGAGCGCCGAAGCTGCCCCCGCCCCCCGATTCGCCGGCGGCGCGCCTGCTCTACGACATCACGACCCAGCTCGAGGACTTCACCCTGCGCAGCAACCTCAAGCTGCCGATGCAGGGCATCGGCCCGGGGAAGGTGCAGACCTTCACGACGGCGGTCCTCAAGGACGGCGGCGCGCTGGTGCAGCTGGGCATTGAGTTTCGCCACTACGCCGGGCCGCAGTCCCTGCTCAAGCCCCTCGAGCAGGTCCCCATCCTCGGTCCATTTTTCATGGTGCGGGTCTTGAGCGTCGAGATGGAACCCGCCAGCCGCAAGCTCCAGGCCCGGGTAAAATACCTGTGGTTCCCGGTCACCAAGCAGGTCCACGAGGATTACCTCAAGAAGGCGGAACTGCCCCCGGGACTCGTCAAGGGGCCGGGCTTCGACCTGAACCAGGGGATTCCCGTCTACAGCTGGCAGATCTTGGATCTCGTCTTGAAAGTCCTCGCGGCCAAGGGGGCGCAGGTCGCCAAGAACGTCGGCGTCGACCAGGTTAAGCCGCTCTTGGAGGAGAGCGAGATCCTCGTCGAGGGCGATTTCAGCAACCGTCGGATCCAGCTGCGGGGCGCGACGCTGGAGTTCGGCCCGCTCGCCCCCGGCGAGAAGCATCGCCTGGTGATCACCGGATCCCTGCTCGATCCGGTGGTGAAGGTCCACGGCCTGAAATCCGTCCAGTGGCGGGGCGCCGGGGGCAGCCTGAGCCTGAGCAACGCCGACGAGCGGCTCGAGCCCTTGGAGCTGCGCGTCCACGTCGATACCCTCGGCGGGCAAGGCACTCGCTTCGAGGTCCCGGCCTATCGCAGCCGGAAGGTCCGGCTCGAGTTGAGCCCCGGCGGAGGCGGCGAGGGCCTGCGGCTCGGCATGGAAGAAGGTTTGGAGGTGAAGGGCCTGAATTTTTCCCTGACGCCGGAGGGGCCGGCGGTCGACATCGCCTCGCTCGAGGCGAAGCAGGTCTCGCTTCAAGGGCAGGGCCTCGACCTGCGGACCACCCCCGGAGACAAGGCGAGCCTGACGTCCCTGCGGCTCCGCTTCGTCGGGGGGCGGCCGGAATTTCAGGCCAGGCTTAAGGGGAAGGCGACCGGCGAGCTGCGCGTGTCTCGGCAGGGCGCGGAGCTGGGGTTTTTAAAATTCGAGGCGCTGGAGGGCGACGGCAGCCTCGGCCTGTCCCACGAAGCCGACGGCCGCGCCCGCCTCGAGATCGCCGGCCGGCTTTTTACGAAAATTCCCGAGCTGCGCTTCCTGGTCCAATCCGAAAAGCTGAAGGCCTCGGTCCAGACGAAGGTGGAGCGGGCCGAGGTCGGAGGCGTGGGGCGCCTGAGTCTTTGGCCCGGCTCCGGGCGGGCCCTCCTCGAGGGCTTGGGCGAGAAGCCGATCCGCGTGCGGGGCCTGGACGGCCTGGTGACCTTTCATCAAGATCCCTCGAAGGTGGCGGAATGGGGCGAGCTGAAAAAGGAGTTGGGCGAGGCCTTGGCCCAACAGGTCGTCACCGACTTCTATATCCGTCCCAGCGAGATTGAGTTTCAGGTGGCGCGGATGGACTTGGCCGGGAGCATTCCTCCGAACGGCTCCCCCGCCCTGGAAATCGCGCAGGCCGAGCTCGGCCCGATCAAGATCCGCGGCGACGTTTGGGGAAAGCTGTTCGCCAGGCTCCCGGGCGGGATATATTTTCCCGTCAAGATCGACGAGGCGGCGAAGATGAAGGACGCCCGCGTCGAGATCGCGAGCCTGCGCGACCAAAAACAGGGCCAGGCCGGACGCGAGATCGCCTTCCAGGAGATACGCCTGGCCGGAGAGGAATCGCAGGCGACCTTTTCGAAGAAAGACCAAAAGCGCTGCGGCTTCGACCGCCAGCACCTCCACGCCGCCCTCGGGCTGTTCCAGTTCTCCCCGGAGAGCCGGGAGTGGCAGGTGAAGAACCTCGATCCCCACTTTCACATCTATCTAAAAAATCACGTCGGTGGCGGCTGCCTGAAGATCGACTAACGCGCCTACCGCGGCGCGGCCCCGGGCGGCGGCTCGGTGTCGAAGCGCGAGTCGGGCGGGGCCTTGGCCGTGTCGAGGTCTTGGAAGCTCAGGCTCAAGCGGGCCTTGGGGCGGCGAAAGGTCCATTGCATGGCGTTGGGGCCGTAATCGATGCGGTAGCTCCATTTTCCGGAGGGGCTGATGGCCTCGTAGCTCGCGAGGTCCAGGGGAGCGGCGCCCAGGCCCAGTCGGTCGCCGCCACGCCGGACCCAATAGCGGATCTCGGTGTTGTGTTTGTCGTTTGCGGCCTCCCAGCGGGCCTCGGCTTGAGGCGGCAGTCGCTTCAAGAGGCGATCGATCAGCTCCTCGACGCTCAAGGGGAGGCGAAGGGTTTTTTTGAGGGCCTCGCCGTCCTGCGGGATGCGTTCGTAGCGGTTTTCCTGGGCGTCGAAGAAGAGCACTTGGGCCCCGTCGGCGACGACGCGGGCGCGTTCTTGGCCCAGGTCGTCCAGGATCTGGAGGTAGAGCTTATCCGGCGGGCTGGCGAGCAGGGCGGCGTCGAAGAGCTCGTTTTTGCCGCCGGCGCTCAGCTTGACCTGGACGAATGCGGAGAGGCCGGGGAGCTCGGCCCGACGGCGCGCGTAGGCGTCGAGCTCTTGCTGCAGGCCGGCGGAGGTCGCGGCGTCGAGGGCGGTGCGCGGCGGGGCCTTCGCGCAGGCGAGGAGGGCGGCGAAGAGGGCCAGGAGGGAGAAGCTTTTAATGAAATGTCTTTTTGCGGAGTTGGGATTTATGCGGGGCATAGTTTTTTTTGCCGTCGCCGTAGGGGCCGTTCGTGAACGGCCCCTACGGATTTGGCGTTAGGGTCAAAATAATTTTTCGAGAGGAACAGGGCCGAAACCACCTTGTAGAGGCGAACCTCGTGTTCGCCCCTACGGGCGCGTCAGCGCCGACAGCTTGGATTGGATGCGCTTCAGGTCCTCGATTTCCCGCGCCTCCGGATGTTCCTCGCCGATGGCCGCGGCGACGGCGTCTTGAAAATACGCGCGGGCCTTCGCCTTGTCTCCCTTGTCCAGGTAGACGTCGCCCAGGTGCTCGAGGATGACCGGCTCGTTGGGGGAGAGCTTGTTCGCTTGGTGCAGCAGCTGCAAGGCCTTTTCGCGGTTGCCGGCCTTGAAGTGCGCCCAGCCGAGCGAGTCGAGGATGTAGCCGTCGTTCGGCTTGATCTCGTTGGCCTGGGTCAACAATGCCACGGCCTCCTGCAGGTTCATCCCGCGGTCCGCGTAGGAGTAGCCGATGTAATTGAGCGCCGAGGAATTCCGCGGGTTGACGGCGAGCAGCTGGCGCATGGTCGCGATGCTCTTTTCGAATTCTCCCTGCTTGTCCTGCAGGACGCCCTTGCTGAAGAGCAGCCGCTCTTGGTTGGGGAATTTCTTCAGGCCCTGGTCGATCGCCGCGATGCCCTTCGCGTATTGCCCTTGCTTGCCGTAGAGGGTGCCGAGCAACTCGTAGAGCTCGGGGACGTCTTTCCGCACCTTGAGGGATTTTTGCACGTGTTCGATCGCCTCCGGGATGCGGTTCATTTCTTGATAGACCAGCGCGATGCGCAGTACCGACTCTTTGTAGAGCTCGGAGGACGTCGGGACATTCTCGAAGTAGCCCAGGGCCTTTTGATAATTCTTGCGCTGGGCCTCGAGCAGACCCAGGTAATAGGAGACGCGGTCGTTCTGCGGGCTGAGCTGCAAGACCTTGTTGAAGCGGTCGATGGCCTGGTCGAAGTCTTTCATCTCGTAGTAAATCAGGCCGATCCGCAGCTTGATCGGGACGTCGTGCGGGGCGAGGTGCTCGATGCGCAGCAAGACCTTGAGGGCCTCGGGGTACATCTTCTTGTCGAGATAGATCTGGGCCAGGGAGGCCATGGCCTTCAGGTCGTCGGGGTCCTCGTCGAGGATGTCCTTGAAGGCCTGGATCGCCTCGCGGGTCTTGGACGGGTCGGCGCTGTAGAGGGTGCCCAAGTAATAAAGGCCGGAGGTCGAGGCCGGATCGACCTTGAGCAGGCGCTTCACCGTGGCGACCGCCTTGTCGTTGCGCTTCTGGAGGGCGTGCTCGCGGGCGAGCATGGTATAGCACTCTTCCAAGTCGGGCTTGAGCTTGATGCATTTTTCGTATTCGAGGACGGCGGCGTCGCTTTGCTGGCGCACCGAGAGCAGCTTGCCGCGCAGCAGGTGCAGGGACGGGTTGCCCGGGTCGAGCTGGAGGGCCTTGTCGGCCTCCAGCGCGGCCTGCTCGAACTGGTTGCCCTGGGCCAGGTTGCGCGCCATCTCGCCGTGCAGGTAGCTGGAGTCGGGGTCGTTCTGCAGGGCCAGGCGCAGGGCCTCGAGGGTGGATTGGTCCTGGTCGCGCAGCTCGTAGAGGCGGGCGTCGATGTAGTGCAGGGCGCTGTTGCCCTCCGGTTGGACGTCGCCCGACCCGAAGAGATTGTCGCGCTTGACCGGGGCCTCGTCGGCGGCGACGGGCTCGGCAGCTGTCGCTTGCTTGCGCACAGTGGTGCAGGCCGACGCTCCAAAGGCAAGGCCCAGGAGCAGCAAGATCGAAAAAGTGCGTTCGGAAATCCGGGACATGTTCATGCAACTCGATTATAAAAAAGCCGCGCGTCTATTGCCCTAGTCTTTTCGCGGCCAGGAAATATTCTTGATTTCCCTTGTCTCCCGGGATGGCCGCCGGGACCGTGCCGACCAGCTCTAACCCAGCCCCTTCCGCAAATCCAGCCAGATCCTGGACGATCCGCAGCCTCAAGGCCTCGTCGCGGACGATCCCGCCCTTGCCGACTTGGCCCTTGCCCGCCTCGAACTGGGGCTTCACCAAGAGGAGTACGTCCCAGGGCCCGGGGAGGGCCTCGATCAGCGGGGGAATCAGGAGCTTGAGCGAGATGAAGGAGACGTCCGCGACCACAAGCTGGATCGCCTCGGGCAGGTCCGAGGCCTTCAGAAAGCGGGCGTTGAAGTTTTCCCGAACGATCACGCGGGGATCGGCGCGCAGCCGCTCGTGGAGCTGATGGCTCCCGCTGTCGAGGGTGTAGACCCGGACGGCCCCACGCTGCAGCAGGCAGTCGGTGAATCCGCCGGTGGAGGCCCCGACGTCCAGGCAAACCTTTCCCCTGGGGTCGATGCCGAAGTGCTCGATGGCCTTCTCCAGCTTGACCCCGCCGCGGCCGACGTAGGGGTGGTCGGGGCCTTTGACGCGGACCGGCGCGTCATTGGGGAAGCTCTGCGAGGCCTTGTCGACCCGCCGCTCGCCCACGTAGACCTTGCCCGCCAGGACTAAGGCCTGGGCGCGCTCCCGGGTGGGGGCGAGGCCGAGCTGGACCAAGAGCTGGTCGATGCGAAGTTTTTTGGGTGCGATGTTCAATTGTTTATAGTGGCGAACCTTGCTTGGGACCCATCGGTCCAGTTCACCCTCCCCGGGAGCGTTGGAAAAATAGATTTAGAGATTTGACGGTATCTGTAGGGGCCGTTCGCGAACGACCCCTACAATGTTCGTCAGGATTTCAGCGCAACGCAATGGAGTGCCGGGAGGCGAGCCCTTACAGGCGCCGATAGGCGTCCAAAATCATCTTCTCGGTAGTCGGCCAATCGATGCACTTGTCGGTGACCGAGACCCCGTATTTCAGGTCGGCCAAGTTCTTCGGGATGCTTTGGTTGCCCTCGAAGAGGTTGCTCTCGACCATCATGCCGACCAGGCTCTTGTTGCCGGCGATCACCTGATCGACGACCGAGGCGAAGACGCCGGGCTGTTTGTTGTGGTCTTTGTTGGAGTTGCCGTGGCTGCAGTCGACCATGATCGATTGGCGCAGGCCGGCCTTTTCCAGCTCTTTGCGACACTGGGCGACACTGGCGGGATCGAAGTTGGGCTGGTTGTCGCCCCCCCGCAGGACCACGTGGCTGTAGGGATTGCCCTTGGTCTGAAACACCGAGATCCGGCCCTCCGGATCGATGCCCAGGAAAGAATGCGGGGCCAGGGCCGACTTCATCGCGTTGATAGCGACCTGGATGTTGCCGTCGGTGCCGTTTTTGAAGCCCACCGGCATGGAGAGGCCGCTGGCCATCTCGCGGTGGGTCTGTGACTCGGTGGTGCGGGCCCCGATGGCGGACCAGGAGATCAGGTCGGAGATGTACTGCGGCACGATGGGGTCCAGGGCCTCGGTCGCCGTGGCCAGGCCCATCTCGGTCAGTTGGGCCAAGAGCTTGCGGGCGATCTTGAGACCCTCCTCGATGTGGAAGGAGTCGTCCATGAAGGGGTCGTTGATCAGCCCCTTCCAACCCACCGTGGTGCGGGGTTTTTCGAAATAGACCCGCATGACCAGGAAGAGCTTGTCTTGGACCTGGTCGGCCAGCTTTTTGAGGCGCTCGGCGTATTCGAGGGCGGCCTTGAGGTCGTGGATCGAGCAGGGGCCGATCACGACGAAGAGCCGGGGGTCCTTGCCGTCCAGGATGTCCCGGATCAGCCGGCGGCCTTGGAATACGGTCTCTTGGCTCTTTTCCGAGACCGGAAATTGGGCCTGGATCTGCTTGGGGGTGGGCAGGAGGTTGTAGCCGGCGACGTTGACGTTGACGAGTTTCTGTTCAGACATAGGACGTCGATATTAGAGCCCCGGAAAGGCCCGCGACAAGGGATTTTGTGCGGGGGGACGCTACTTTATGGGATCGAAAACCGATACTTAAGGGGAACGGGCCTTGACTTAGAGAATTTGGGAACCATTTTACGAAATTTCATGGGTGGAATCCCCGAGAAAGGCCCAAAGAGGCGCTTATGAACCAACTGGTGGACGGAATGGCCAAAAACTTCATCGCCCAGACGCAGGGCAAACGCCTCGCGCACCTGCCGCTGTTGACCCTCGTCTATCTGCAGGGCCAGCGCTCGACGGTGGCGACCCCGGTGACCGCCCTCGAGCTGGCGGCCTATTTGGGCGTGGAGGTCGGCGTTGGCGAGCAGGTTCTGGAGTTTCTGGCCGCCCAAGGCGTCGTGAGGCTCTTCAAGGAAGACATGGCCGCCTACTGTCTGACCCGCGAGCTGCACGAGATCAGCGCCTTCGAGCTCTTGCCCTTGCTGTTGAAGTTTCAGGAGTTGATCCCCGCGACGGGCGCGGCCGCCGAGGCGAGCGCGGAGGCCGACGAGAAATACCGGCGACTGTATAGCGAATTGGCCAGCGAGATGCTGCAGCTCTTCGGGCAGCAGTCGGTGAATCAGTTGCCGATTTAAGGGCTGCGATGTCTTATTGATTGTTCGCCCCTACAGCACCGCCCGAATTCTTTTCTCCACCCGGTCTTTTCCTAAAATAGCGATCACGTCGAAGATCCCCGGGCTGACCGTTGCGCCCGTCAGGGCCGAGCGCAGCGGCTGGGCGACCTTGCCCAGCTTGAGGCCCCGCGACTCCGCGAAGCCGTTGAGGCAGGCGGCGACCGCGTCGTGGTCCCAGGCGCTCAGTTGGGAGAGCTCGGGGAGGATGTCGCGCAGGATCTGCAGCCCTGCCTCGTCGAGGCCCTTCTTGCGGGCCTCGTCCGAGACCGTCACCGTGTCGCGGAAGAAGAAGTCCGCCAGCTCGGCCAATTCGACCAGCGTCTTCACCTTCTCTTGGCAGGCCGCGAGGGCGCGTTGGGCGTAGGCCTCGTCCGCGATCGCGAGTCCCCGCGCCTCGAGAAAGGGGCGCGTCGCCGCCAGCAGTTTCTGCGGGTCGTACTGGCGGATCCAGTGGCCGTTGAGCCAGAGCAGCTTTTCGGGATTGAAGACCGCCGCCGACTTGCCGACGTCGGCGATGTCGAATTTTTCCTCCAAATCCCTCAGGCTGAAGATCTCCTCGTCGCCGTGGGCCCAACCCAGCCGCACCAGGTAGTTGAGCATGGCCTCGGGGACGTAGCCCTGCTCTTGGTAGGCCAGGACGCTGGTGGCTCCGTGGCGCTTGCTTAAGCGCGACTTGTCGGCGCCGAGGATCATCGGCACGTGGGCGAAGACCGGGGCGGGATAATCGAAGGCCTGGTAGAGCTGGATCTGGCGCGGGGTGTTGTTGAGGTGGTCGTCGCCCCGGAAGACGTGGGTGACCCGCATCGTCACGTCGTCGACCACGACGACGAAATTGTAGGTGGGCGTCCCGTCGGTGCGGGCGATGACGAGGTCGTCGAGCTCGGCGTTGTCGAACTCGACCCGGCCCTTGATCAGGTCGTCGACGACGGTCTTGCCTTCGTCTTTCGAGACAAAGCGGATGCAGTAGGGCCGCGGGTCCTGGGCGGCAACGTCCTTGGGGATGGCGCGGCAAGTGCCGTCGTACTTGGGCTTGCGGCCCTCTTTCATCGCGGCCTGGCGTTTTTGCTCGAGCAACTCGGCCGGGCAGAAGCAGCGGTAGGCCTTGCCCTCGTCGAGGAGTTTTTTGAGGTGCTCTTGGTGGATCGGGGCGCGCTCCATCTGGTAGTAGGGCCCCTCGTCGTAGCTCAGCCCCAGCCAGTCCATCGCCTTGAGGATAGAGTCGATGTATTCCTGGGTGGAGCGCTCGCGGTCGGTGTCTTCGATGCGGAGAATGAATTTCCCACCGGTCTTCTTGGCCATCAAGTAGTTATAGAGGGCGGTTCGGGCGCCGCCGATGTGGAGGTGGCCGGTGGGGGAGGGGGCGAAGCGGTAGCGGTTCATGAGGGGTTATCCGTTCTTACTTTTGAGGGCGGCGACCAAGGTCATGACGTTTTCGTAAACGATCTTTCGCTCGGCGATTTCGATAACTTCCACCCAAATTTCCCTGCGGTTGATGCGGTAGACGATGCGATAGCCGGAAACGCGGTAACTATGCAATCCTTCCAGTTGTTCTTTCAACGGCTTGCCGAGGCCCGGGTCACGCTCCAACTCTTCGAGGGCTTTGCGAATTTTGCTTTTTATGCCGGGATGCAGCTTGCGCAGGAAGCCCCGCAAGTGCGGGGCGAGGCGGACCGTGTATTTTTTCATTTATCAAAAACTTCCGCGATGGTTTTTCCCTTGCCGCCTCGGGAGAAATAGGCCCGTCCCTTGCGGATTTTCCGCAACAACTTGGGATCGGAGAGGATCTCGATGGTTTCTTTCCAGGATTCCCATTCGTCGTAGCCCATGATCACCGCCGAGGGTTTGCCGTTTTTGGTGATGATGTATTCTTGTCCGAGCTTGTTGGCCCTGCCGACGTACTGCAGGAGGTGGGGGCGCAGGGCGGTAACGGGGATGATTTTGGCTTCCATGGGAACTCCTGAAATGAGTGCTACTGAATTATGTACCATCTGTCAATTGGACTCATTTTATTAGGATGCCGGCATATCCGACCACGCCGGAATAATCCCCCGTCACGTCCCCGCTGGTCGCGTGCCGCACCAGCTCGGCCTCCTTCGCACCCAGCGCCAAGGCCGCGATCAGCATGCAGGTCGTGGGGATAATGCCGCACATCGAGATGTGCTCTTCGTGGACGCGGCGGTAGAGCTTTTCGGGATTCAGATCTAGGATGCAGTCGATGGCCCTCTGGTCCTTTTGCAGGGTGCGTTCTTGGGATTCGTAGTGGTTCATGTCGCTGCTGGCGACCATCAGTATCTCTCCGGCGCTCTCGCCGATCACCTCGGCCATCGCCTCGCCCAGGGCGACACAGTCGGGGTAGTTGAAATGGGAGAGGCAGAGCGGGACGAAACGCAGGTCGGGCCGCAGCTCTTGTAGGAAGGGGAGCTGTACCTCGAGGGCGTGCTCGCGGCGGTGGGCCATGGCGTCGTCCTCCAGGAAGGGCGCTGCGCGCATCAGTTTGTCGGCCAATTCGGTGTCGATCGGGACCTCGCCCAGGGGGGTTCGCCAGGAGCCTTCGCGGTTGACGGCGGCATAGGCGCCCAGGCCGGTGTGGTTCGGGCAGAGGACGATCGCTTTTTGGGGGATACGGACCTTGGCGAGGACGGCGCCCGCGACATGGCCCGAGTACATGTAGCCGGCGTGCGGGGAGACGACTCCGATCGCCGGTTCGGGCTTTTCCACCCTCGCGTCCGCGAGGAAGGCATCCACCTCGCCTCGGAGTTTGGTGGGATTAGCGGGGTAAAAACTTCCTGCGACGGCGGGTTCACGGAGCATGCCTTCATTTTAAGCCCTAAGCGGATCCGCCCGCAAGGAACGCGTTACCGCTTGGTCTTGTCGATCGCCCCGCCCAGCCACGGCATCATCGCGCGCAGCTTGGCGCCGACCTGCTCGATGGGGTGGTTTTCGCCCTTCTTGCGCAGCTCGTTCATGCGAACGGCGCCGGATTCCTTCTCTTGGATGTACTCCTTGGCGAAGGTGCCGTCCTGGATCTCCTTGAGGATCTTTTCCATCTCGTGGCGGCTGTGGGCGTCGACCACGCGCGGGCCGCGGGTCAGGTCGCCGTACTCGGCCGTGTCGGAGATCGAGTAGCGCATGTTGGCGATGCCGCCGGCGTAGATCAGGTCGACGATCAGCTTCACCTCGTGCAGGCACTCGAAGTAAGCTACCTCCGGCTGGTAGCCGGCGGCGATCAGGGTCTCGAAGCCGTTTTGGATCAGCGAGGTCAGGCCGCCGCAGAGCACGACCTGCTCGCCGAAGAGGTCGGTCTCGCACTCTTCCTTGAAGGTGGTCTCGATGACGCCGGCGCGGGTGCCGCCGATGCCCTGGGCGTAGGCCAGGCCGATCTCCTTCGCCTTGCCCGTCGCGTTTTGCTCGACGGCGATCAGACAGGGGACGCCCTTGCCCTCTTTATATTGGTCGCGCACCAGGTGGCCGGGGCCTTTCGGGGCGATCAGAATCACGTCGAGATCAGGGCGCGGGACGATGCGCTTGAAATGGATGTTGAAGCCGTGGGCGAAGAAGAGGGCGGAGCCCTTCTTGAGGTTGTCCTTCAGGTGCTTGTCGTAGAGGTCCTTCTGCGACTCGTCGGGGACGACGATCATGGCCACGTCGGCCCACTTGGCCGCCTCGCTGTTGTCGGTGAAGACCTCGAGGCCGAAATTCTTAGCCTTTTGGACGCTGGGGCTGCCTTCTTTCAGGGCGACGCGGACGTTGAGGCCGCTGTCCTTCAGGTTGAGGGCGTGGGCGTGGCCCTGGGAGCCGAAGCCGAAGATGACGATGTTCTTGCCCTGGAGGGCGGCGAGGTTGGCGTCTTTGTCGTAGTAAACGGTGGCCATGAAAGATCTCCTTAAAAAAACTTGTAGGGGCCGTTCGCGAACGGCCCCTACGGGCCTGGGAGCCGTAACATAGGGTTCTTCCAAGGGTCAACGCCATTTCCCTTTCCCCTTGACCCGGCTTCCCGCGGACGGCTAAATGCTCGAAAATTATGACCCGATTCATCCACGACCTGAAGCGAACCCACCATTGCAACGCCCTCACCAAGGCCGACGTCGGCAAAGAGGTGATCCTCTTCGGCTGGGTGGCGGTGCGTCGCGACCACGGCGGCGTGCTTTTCGTCGACCTGCGCGACCGCGAGGGCGTGACCCAGGTGGTCTTCAACCCCGAGGTCGATCCCCAGGTGCACGAGCTGGCCCGGCACCTGCGCTCGGAATACTGCATGGCGGTGAAGGGCAAGGTCTCGCCCCGGCCCGAGGGCATGGCCAACCCGCGCCTTCACACCGGCGAGATCGAGGTCCTGGCCGACCAATTCGAGGTCTTCAGCCCCTCCAAACCGCTGCCTTTCCAGATCGAGGATCAGTCGGACGCGGGCGAAGAGCTGAGAATGAAATACCGCTACCTCGACCTGCGCCGCGCGCCGATGCAGAGGAATTTTCTGCTGCGCCACAAGGTCGCCATGGCCGCGCGCAACTATCTCTCCGAGAACGGCTTCCTCGAGATCGAGACGCCGATCCTGACCAAGAGCACCCCGGAGGGCGCCCGCGACTTCCTCGTGCCCTCGCGGTTGCACCACGGGCAGTTCTACGCGCTGCCGCAGTCGCCCCAGCTCTTCAAGCAGCTCCTGATGATGTCGGGGATGGAGCGCTATTTCCAGATCGCGCGCTGCTTCCGCGACGAGGACCAGCGGGCGGACCGTCAGCTCGAATTCACCCAGATCGACATCGAGATGAGCTTCATCAACCAGGAAGACATCATCGGCACCATGGAGGGCCTCGTTCTGGCCATGTGGCGCGCCGGGCTGGGCGCCGAGCTCAAGCCGCCCTTTCCGCGCCTCTCCTACGACGAGGCGATGGCGCGCTTCGGCCTCGATGCGCCGGACCTGCGCTTCGGCCTCGAGCTGCAGGAGATCACCGAGATCTTCAAGAACACCTCCTTCAAGGTCTTCGCCGACACCGTCGCCAAGGGAGGCATGATCAAGGCGATCAACGCCAAGGGCAAGGCGGACCTCTCCCGCAGCGAGATCGACGAGCTGACCAAGTTCGTCGGCATCTACGGTGCGAAGGGGCTGGCCTGGATCAAGGTGCTGGAAAACGAGTGGCAGTCTCCGATCGTGAAGTTCTTCAGCGAGGAGGAGAAGGCGGCCCTCAAGGCCAAGCTCGACATGCAGGTGGGCGACTTGGTCATGTTCGTCGCCGACAAACCGAAGGTGGTCAACGACGCCCTGGGCAATCTGCGCGAGCACCTGGGCGCCAAGCTGGGCCTGATCGACGAGTCGCAGCTGGCCTTCGTCTGGATCTACGACTTTCCGATGTTCGCGTACGACGAGAAAGAGGCGCGGCCCGCGGCGGTGCACCACCCCTTCACCTCGCCGCGCCTCCAGGACATCGAGGGCCTCGAGGTCGATCCCTACAAGGCCCGCACCCAGGCCTACGACCTGGTCCTGAACGGCCACGAGATCGGCGGCGGCTCCATCCGTATCCACGACCCCAAGTTGCAGTCCAAGGTCTTCGACATCCTCAAGATCGACATCGAGGACGCCAAGCAGAAGTTCGGGTTTTTGCTGGAGGCCCTCGAGTACGGCGCGCCCCCGCACGGCGGCATCGCCTTCGGCCTCGACCGCCTCGCGATGATCATGGCGGGGGCCGCCTCGATCCGCGACGTGATCGCCTTCCCGAAGACGCAGAAGGGCACCTGCCCGCTTTCGGAGGCGCCCAGCCACGTCTCGGCGACCCAGCTGCTCGAGCTGGGAATCCGCACCGTCGAGAAGAAACAATAGACCCTGCCCGGGCCTTCGGCTACGATTCGGCCCATGGATTTCGATCTGATCGTGATCGGCGGCGGCGTCAACGGCTGCGGCATCGCGCGCGACGCCGCGATGCGGGGCTTCAAGACCGCGCTTGTCGAGAAGAACGACTTCGGCTCCGGGACGACCGGGGCCTCCTCGCAGATGATCCACGGCGGGGCGCGATATCTATTAAGCGACGTCCAGACCACCAAGCTCTCCTCCATCGACAGCGGCTACATCCAGAAGATCGTCCCGCACCTCCTGTTCCGCATCCCCTTTATCTTTCCGGTGCTGCGTAAGCCCGACAAGGCCGAGCTGCCGCAGAAGCTCTACTTCGAGGCCCTCGAGACCTACTTCGAGACCTATGACAAATACAGCGCCCTGAAGAACGGCAAGCCACACACGCGCCTCAGCAAAGACGAGGCTTTGGCCCTCGAGCCGGATCTGGTCGAGGACCTGATCGGCGCCGTGACCTTCGACGAGTGGGGGATCGACAGCTTCCGGCTCTGCCTGGCGAACGTCATGTCCGCGGTCGAGCACGGCTGCGAGGCCTACAACCACGCCGAGGTCACCGAGATCTTGAAGGAAGGCGGCCGCGTCACCGGGGTGCGCGTCAAAAATCTCCTCGACGGCTCGCGCCGCGAGCTGCGCGGCAGGCTGGTCTTCAACGCCGCCGGCCCCTGGGTGCCGCAGATCGCCGCGATGGCGGGCTGCGAGGTCAAGCTGAGACCCGCCAAGGGCGTTCACCTGGTCCTGGACCGCCGCATCACCAATTACGCGATCATGGCCAAGGCCATCGACGGGCGCAGCATCTTCCTGATGCCCTACCAAAACACCACCGTGATCGGCACCACCGACGACGACTACTTCGGCGACCCCGACGAGATTCCGATTTTGGAGGACGAGGTCGAATACCTGCTGGATGGCGTCGAGTCGGTCTTCCCCCGCGTCCGCCAGGCCCGCGTCATCAACGCCTGGGCCGGCGTGCGCCCCACCTTGTATCGCCGCGGCCCCTACGAGGACGACTTGAGCCGCGAGCACGAGATCTTCGACCACGAGTTTCGCGACAAGCTCCCCGGCTTCCTCTCGATCGCCGGCGGCAAGCTTGCCAGCTACCGCCTGATGGCGCAGGAGGCGGTGGACGCGGTCTGCCACAAGCTGGGCCGCGTCTCGCCCTGCCGCACGCACCAGGTGCCCTTGCCCGGCGGCGAGCGAAAGGTCGACCCCGAGCTGCTCGCCCGCGACTACGGCGTCCCGCTCTTTGCCGCCAACCGCCTCGTCTACCGCCATGGCTCGCGCGCGATCCGCGTCCTCGAGATGCTGAAGGAGCGGCCGACGCTGGGCAACGTGATCTGCCAGTGCGAGCCGGTGCTCGAGTGCGAGCTGCGCTATGCCATCCGCCACGAGTGGGCGCGCACGCTGGGCGACCTGCGGCGTCGCACGCGTTTCTCGATCGGGCCCTGCGAGGGGACGCGCTGCTTCATGATGGGCGCGCAGATCCTGGGCGAGGAGCTGGACTTGAGCCCCGCCGAGGTCTACGCCCAGCTGAACGCCTTCATGGAGAAGAGCTGGAAGGGGAGGGCGCCCGTCCTGGACGGGGCCTCCTTGCAGCAGGAAGAGTTCTGTTCCTCGGTGTATTTCAACGTGGGGAATTTGGATCAGTATTAATGGAAATCACCACCGACATCCTGATCCTCGGCGGCGGCCTCGCCGCCTACGCCGCCGCGGTCGAGCTGCGCGACGCCGGCCGCGAGACGCTCGTCGTCGCCAAGGCCCCGGGCGCCAGCGCCCTCAATTCCGGCGCCTGGGACATCGCCGACAGTCCGATCCGCGGCCCGCGCGACGAGTGGGCCGAGTGGCCCTCCTGGCGCGAGGGCCTCAAAGAAATCCTGCGGCGCCAGGACTCGCATCCCTACAGTGTGCTGGCCCGCGGCTTAGGCGACGGCGATTTCGCCGACTTCGTCGCGGCGAAGGTCCGCGCCGCCGCACAGGCCCTGCCCTTGGAAATGGCCGAAGGCGACCCGCTGGCCCTCGTGACCGACTTCGGCACCGTCAAGCCCAGCGCCTGGGTCCAGGCCTCGATGCGCGACGCCGACCTGCGCCGCTGGCGGGGCGCGAAGGTCTTGGTGCTGGGCGTCCCCGGTTTTCCCAACTTCAACGCGCGCTTCCTGCGGCATTCGCTCTTGGAGCAGCAGGAGCGCCAGGGCAAGAGCCACCTCGATTTCGCCGGCAGCCTCGACCTCGAGATCCCCGAGCTGCAGGGGCGCGTCTCGCTCAAGCCCGTCGAATTGGCCCAGCGCCTGGACCGCGAAGAGACCTTCGTCGCGGCCGGCCAGGCCATCGTGCGCTACCTCGAGGGCAAGGTCTACACCCACCTGCTCCTGCCGCCGGTGATGGGGATCGAGAACACCCCTGCCATCCTCGAGGCCCTGCGCCGCATCACCGGCCTGGCCGCCGCCGAGACCCTCTCGGGGCCGATGAGCGTGCCCGGCTGGCGCCTGCAGGCGGCGATGGAGAGATTCTTTCAAGAACGGGGGATCGAGCGCTTGGAGGGCGAGGCGGTGGGCTTCGACGCCGAGGGGCGGCGCATTAAATCGCTCTACGTGCACCAGGGCGACCAGCGCCACAAGGTTCGGGCCAAGGCGGTGATCCTCGCGACAGGAAAGTACGTGGGAGGCGGCGTCGAGCGCCGCGGGCGCTGGAAGGAGCCGATTTTCAATTTGCCGCTCTTCCTGCAGGGCAAGGCCCTGCGCGCCCAAACGCTTCCCCAGGTGTCGCGTCCCGGCGTCGCCGAGCGCCAGCCCTTCTTGGGCGCCGGCGCGGCGATCAACCCCATGGGCCAGCCCCTCGACGCCGACGGGCAGGTCGTCTACGACAATCTCTTCGCGGCGGGGGCGGTGTTGGCGGATTTCAATCCCGCGCAGGAGCGCTGCGCGGCGGGAGTCTCGATCGTCTCCGGCTCGGTCGCCGCGCGGCACGCCGCGGCGGCCTGCTAAAAAACCTCTTTTCAACAGCTTCTTAAGCCTGCGGCGCGGGGCTTGGCGCCGGCGCAGGCGGCGGCGGGGCCGCGGGCCGCGGCGTCTCGGAGGGCAGAGGGCCGCTCTTCGTCTGGATGGGAATTTCCTCGCCGCCGCGGGCCAGGTACCGCATGTAGACCTGCCAGCGCAGGTTCACGTAGGTGACGTTGATCAGGATGATCGCCGCGTAGATGCCGACGAAGACCACCAGCATGCCCGCGAACATCACGATCATCGCGACGGGGATGAAGACCAGGTAGGCGACGAGGAAATCCTTCCAGGTCGCCCGCGCGAATCTCCAGACCCTGCCCAGGTCCAAGGACTTGCCGATGTCCTCGGTCAGCTCGGCGCGCACCAGCGCCGCGCTCACCACGATGTTGAAGAAGATCATCAGGAGGAAGAAGAGCAGGAAGCCGAGCCCCATCCCGCCGAACAGGAGGAATTCTTTGCCGGGTTCGTCCAGGCGCAGGGCGGAGCCCAGGAGCGCCGCGCCGAACATTCCCGCGAACATCAGGACCATCACGATCAGGGTCATCGGAAGGGTCGCGATCAGGGTGACCACGAAGGGGGCGACGCCGCGCCCGAGGAAATAGAGGAAGTCGTTGAAGTCCAGCTTGGGGATGGGCTTGGGGTGTCCCTTGACCAATCGCTGGATGATCTCGCAGTGCCAGCCCATCAGGACGATGGGGCCGATGATCGGGATGAAGTTCATCACCGCGCCGATCAGGATGTTGTTGAGGGCGTTGACGTCCTGAAAGAGGAATTTGAAGGCGCCGAGGAAATCGAGGGGGACCGGCTGTCGAGCCGCCGCGGGGGTCGGGGGATTTTCGGTCATCGTCTCTCTCCTGGCCCGGGACCACAAGGCCATTGGGGTTTGGGGAAGCGGCGCTACTCGACGGTGGGCTTGACGATGCGCTCGCGCTTCAGCTTGTCGACTTCCTTGAGCAGGGTCTGCACCTCCGGTCCGGCGTCGGGGGGCGGCCAGGGTTGGGAGGATTTTTCATAATTCTTGCCGTTCCAGACGTAGACGCTGCGCTCCAGCGAGCGCTCGCCGCTGCGCTCGGGGCCCATGTCGAAGACGGTCAAGAGGTCGGTGTAGCCCTTCGTCTTGGTGGGCGTGATGATCACGCCCCAGGGCGAGAGGCTGGTCAGCTTGCCGTCGGCCTTCAGGATGATGCCCCATTTCTTTTTCTTCTTGTCGTATTGGATTACGAAGAATTGGCAGTTTTTCGTCTCGCCGCAGGCGGTCTTGGGGACGATGAACCACTCGGGGATGCCGTCGCCGTCGACGTCGAACTGGTTGCGGTTTTCAACCGGGATGTCGGGGGTGGTGTAGAGCTCGACCCCGCCGGAGGCGTCGTTGATCAGCTTGAGCATGTCCGCCTCGGCGAGCTTGGGTTGGTCTTGGGCCGGGGCAAGGGACGGAAAAAGTAAAATCCAAACGAGAAAGAAAACGACCTTTTTCATATGGGATCTCCGTAGGGGCGAACCTCGTGTTCGCCCCTACAACTTTATTATACAGGCCAATTCGGATAACCCGAAGGAATTTCAGCCCTTCCATCCCAGGCCCAGGACGTAGACCTCCCGCGAGGTCTTACGGGTGGCCTCCGGTTCGAAGACCTTGACCGTCTTGAAATGGTTACGGAGTTTTTTGAGGTATTCGGGAAATTCCTCGCCGGGGAAGAGCTTGGCGACGAAGTTCCCCCCTGCTTGCAGCCATCGCCCGGCGACCTCGAGGGCCTTCATCGCCAGCTCGTAGGAGAGATAGGCGTCCTTGAAGAAGATCCCGGTCAGCTTCGGCGACATGTCGGAGCAGACCGCCTGGACCTTCCGGCCCGCCAGTTGCTCGCCCAGCCAGGCGGCGGCTGCCTCGCCGTGGATGTCGCCGCGGAAGGCGCGGAGGTTGGGGGCGCCCTTGGCGAGGGGCTCGAGGTCGATGGCCAGGACCAGGCCCCGGGGGCCGACCGCCTTGGCGAGGACGACGGCCCAGCCGCCGGGCGCGGCGCCCAGGTCCAGGACCGCGTCGCCGGCGCGGACCAGACGGTGTTTCTGGATCATCTCCTCGATCTTGAAGCCGGCGCGCGAGGGCAGGCCCCGGGCCTTGGCTTGGTGGTAGAATCGGTCTTTGCGTTCGTAGGTCGCCATCGTTCCGCCGGAATTCCCCCTTCTGCTCGGGGGCTTTTTCTGTTAGCAAATCGCAAAACCCAAGGATATCCTTTCTTGGTTTTGCGGAGAATCCCATGGTCCTGCTCAAATCTACCGACATCCCCCTCGGCAGCCCGGCCCCCGATTTCCGCCTGCGCTCCGTCGACGGCAAGGAGTACGCGCTCGAGGATTTCGCCGGAGCCAAGGCCCTGCTGGTGATGTTTATCTGCAACCATTGTCCCTATGTGGTGGCCGTCGAGGACCGCATCGTCCAACTGCAGCGCGAATACGGCCCCAAGGGCGTCCAGCTCGTCGGGATCTGCGCCAACGACCCGACGGATTACCCGGACGACCGGCCCGAGAAGCTCCTCGAGCGCTGGCGAAAGAAGGAATACGGCTTTCCCTACCTGGTCGACGAGACCCAAGAGGTGGCCAAGGCCTACGGCGCGGTCTGCACCCCGGACCTCTACCTCTTCGACAAGGAGCGCAGGCTGTTTTATCACGGACGCATCGACGACAATTGGCAAGACCCCTCCATGGTGACGCGGCGCGAGCTCGCCGCCGCCCTCGACCGGGTCTTGGCCGGCGAGGCGCCTCCCGAGGAGCAATGGCCCTCGATGGGCTGTTCGATCAAATGGAAAAAGTGAAACCCCGCGACAACCCCGCCTGCGAGAACTGCCAGCACCGCGGCAAGAGCCTCTTCGGCACGCTCTGCGCCGACGACCTCGCGCAGCTCCAGCCCCATAAGAAGCTGCGTCATTACCGGCGCCGCGATTTACTGTTCGCCCAGGGCAACGTTCCCGAGGGCCTGTTCTGCGTCGCCTCCGGGCAGGTGAAGATCTTCCAGACCGGCATCGACGGCCGCGACCAGATCGTTCGGCTGGCGGGGCCGGGCGATCCCATCGGCTACCGGGCCCTCTTCGCCGACGAGGCCTACAACGCCTCCGCCGAGGCCCTCGAGGAGAGCGAGGTTTGCTTCATCGACCGGGCCTCCGTCTTGGGCCTGCTCGAGGACAAGCCCCTCTTCATGCGCCGGCTGCTGCAGTGGCTTTGCCAGGACCTCAAGCAGGCCGAGGAGCGGATGCGCCAGTTCGCCCAAAAGCCCGTGCGCGAGCGCATGGCCGAGACCCTGGTCCTATTGGCCCACGCCTTTGGCAAAAGGGTGCCCGGCGGGGTCCAGCTCGGCATCCGCCTCACCCGCCAAGAGCTGGCCGAGCTCGCCGGTACCGTCCTCGAGACGGCGGTGCGTTGCATCAGCGAAATGAAACGGGAAAAGTTGCTCCGCGGCGAGGGCCGCAACCTCATCCTCCCCGACCCGGCCGCCCTGGCCCGCGTCGCCCGCCTCGACCCTCCCTGAAACTTTCCGATTTTTTTGAAAAACATGACCTAGGTCAATGTTTCTTCGGGCGCGATTTCCTACATTGAGGCCCTTGGCGGAGACTCCGTTCAGAGGATTTCTCCGCGGAAAGCGGTTCCGATGTTGCAATGGCTCCCTGAAAATATCGCCAGTTACGGCGCCCAATACGACGCCGTCTTCGCCAATATCTATTACATCGTCGGCGCGTGGTTCTTGGCCGCGGAGCTGTTCCTGTTCTTCTGCATCTTTGCCTTCGGCCGCCGCAAGGGCCGCAAGGCCGGCTATCTGCCGGGTCACAGCTGGAAGGCCATGTCCTGGGTCCTGGTCCCCGCGGTGGTCGTCTTGGGCTTCGACCTGGCGATCGACCACCAGCAGGTCCCGATGTGGCGCGCGATCAAGGAAAAGCTGCCGCCCGCCGACCAGACCGTCACGGTCAAGGGCAAGCAGTTCGTCTGGGACATCACCCACCCCGGCGCCGACGGCAAGCTCGGCACCGAGGACGACAAGCAGACGATGAACCAGCTCTACGTCCCCGTCGACAAAGTCATCCACCTCAACCTCGAGGCCGAAGACGTCATCCACAGCTTCTTCATCCCCAACCTGCGCTTCAAGCAGGACGTGGTCCCGGGCCGCTCGATCAAGGGCTGGTTCAAGGCCGTGAAGACGGGGCAATACAAGATCTCCTGCGCCGAGCTCTGCGGCGTGGGGCACGGCAACATGGGCGGCTGGATCCACGTGTTGAGCGAGCAGGACTATCAAAAATGGTTGCGCGGCGAGGAAATCACGACCAGCCGCCTGGATAAAGACAGCCTCTAAGGGGAATCTCGATGTACCACATGCAAACGGAGCACGCGGTCGGCTTTTGGAAAAAATACGTCTTCTCGACCGACCACAAAGTCATCGGCCTGCAGTACATGATCACAGGCCTGTTCATGGCCATCCTGGGCGGCTTTCTCGCCTACGCCTTCCGCATGCAGCTCGCCTATCCCAACGAGGCCGTCCCCCTGTTCGGCCAGGTGGGGCCCGACGTCTATAACGCGATGGTCACGATGCACGGGACGATCATGATTTTTTGGGTCGCTCAGCCCATCCTGCTCTCCGGCTTCGGGAACTACCTCGTCCCCTTGCAGCTGGGGGCCGAGGATATGTGCTTTCCCCGCCTCAACATGCTGAGCTACTGGACCTTCCTGCTCAGCGCCGTCGTCCTGGTGGCCTCCTTCTTCGTGCCGGGCGGGGCGATGGGCGGCGGCTGGACCGGCTACCCGCCGTTGAACGCGCGGATGGATTACACCGGCGTCGACTGGGGCGGCACCCTCTGGATCCTGGCCCTGGCGCTGGAGTTCGCTGCGGCCCTGATGTCGGGGATCAACGTCCTCTCCACCACGCTCAACATGCGCACCAAGGGCATGACGCTGTTTCGGATGCCGCTCTTCGTGTGGATGCAGAACGCCGCGAATCTGATCTTCATGTTCTCGGTGGGCCCGCTGATCGCGGGCGCCCTGATGCTGTTGGCCGACCGCACCCTCCAGACCGGCTTCTTCATCCCGGCCCAGGGCGGCGACCCGCTGCTCTGGCAGCACCTCTTCTGGTTCTTCGGCCACCCGGAGGTCTACGTCCTGCTGCTCCCGGCTTTGGGAATTCTCTGCGAGGTCATCCCGACCTTCGCGCGCAAGCCGATCTTCGGCTACCGCATGATCATCTATTCGGTGGTGGCGGCGGGCGTCTTGAGCTTCATCGTTTGGGCCCACCACCAGTTCGTCAGCGGGATCAACCCGCAGCTTGCGGTGGCCTTCTCGCTCACCACCATCATGATCTCGGTGCCCTTCGCGGTCATCGTCTTCTCCTTCCTGGCCACCCTGTGGCGGGCCTCGATCGAGTACAAGGTCGCGATGCTCTTCGCGCTCGGCATGCTGGCCGAATTCCTGATCGGCGGCGTGACCGGCATCCATCTCGCCTCGACGGCGACCGACATCTATCTCCACGACACCTATTTCGTGGTGGCGCACTTCCATTACACGATGTTCCCGATCACCTTCTTCGGGATGTTCGCGGGGATCTACTATTGGTTTCCGAAGATGTTCGGCCGCAAGATGAACGAGGGGCTGGGCTGGATCCACTTCCTCGTCACCTTCGTCTCCTTCAACGTGATCTTCATCCCGCTCTTCGCCTTCGGCCTGGCCGGGCACCAGCGGCGCATCTCCGATCCCAGCCTTTGGGAAAACCTGGTGCCTTACCAGCACCTCCACGTCATCGCGACCGTCGCGACGATCGTGTTGCTGCTGGGGCAGATCCCCTTCGTCTTCAACTTCTTCTGGAGCATGAAGAAGGGGCAAAAGGCCGAGCGCAACCCCTGGAAGTCCAACACGCTGGAATGGGATACGCCCTCGCCCCCGGGACACGGGAATTTCGAGACGGCGCCGGTGGTCTACCGTTGGCCCTACGAGTACAGCGCCCCCGACCGCGAAGATGACTATCGTCCGCAATGGCTGGCCCCCGAGGCCAAGCCCTAAACGATTGAGGTACTATGAGCACGGCAGCGACAGCGACTTTGGATCGGTACGAAAGCCCCAGCGTGGTCACGGGCCGCATGGGCATGTGGTGGGTTCTCGCCTCCGAGATCGTCATCTTCGGCGGCGCGGTGGTCTGCTACCTGCTGTACCGCTGGCACCACCCGGAGTGGGCGGAGTCTGCGGTCCACACCAACGAGTTGATCGGCGTGATCAACACGGTGGTGCTCTTGACCAGCAGCTTGACCATCGTTTTGGCCCACGACGCCGCCCATCACGGCGACGCGCCTCGCGCCAAGCGACTGATGGGCTTCACCATACTGCTGGGTCTGGCCTTCCTGGGCTTCAAGGCCTACGAGTACAGCCACGAGGTCGCCGCCGGCTTTACGCCGGTTAAAAACCTGTTTTGGTCGTTTTATTATTTCCTGACCGGGCTGCATGCGCTCCACATCGTGGCCGGGTTGATCGCCATCTCGGTCGTGATGCGCGGGGTGGGCCGGCGGGAAAATATGCAGCGGGTGGAGTACGTCGGCATCTACTGGCACTTCGTCGACGTGGTGTGGATTTTTCTTTTTCCCTTGCTTTACTTGGCGCCCAAATTTTGAGGAAGGACGAGGCATGAATCGCGGGACCTACATCAAGATTTATTTCATCCTTCTGGCGATGGTCGGCGTGAGCGTCCTGCTGGGGCTCGCGGGTCATACCCGCATCGCGGTCGCGGGGATCTTCGCTACGGCGCTCTTCAAGGCGAGCCTGGTGCTGGGCTACTACATGCACCTGAAGACCGAGAAGAACTGGGTGAAGTGGATGCTGGCCTCCGGCGTCGCCTGCCTTGTCATCCTCTTCGTGGGCCTGATCCCGGACATCGTCTACGTCTACGGGAGGATCGCGGGAAACTGATATGGGACCTTACGTCGACTACATGCCCCGAGCCGTCCGCTTCGCGCCCAAGGAGCCCGCCTTCGCGTCCAACGGCGTCCTGGGCATGACGCTCTTCCTCTTGGCGGAGCTGATGTTCTTCACGGGCCTGATCAGCGCCTACCTGGTGCTGCGGGCCGGGGCGGGGGATTGGCCGCCGCCGGGGCAGCCGCGCCTGCCCGTCGCGGCCACCGCCTTCAACACCCTCCTGCTGCTGGGGAGCGGGGTGACGATGGTCCTGGCCCGAGGTCGGGCCCTGCGTCCGGGGCCAAGCGCGTATCGGGGCTACTTGATCGCGACCTTGCTCTTGGGCGCCGCCTTCGTGGCGATTCAGGGCTTCGAGTGGGTGCGGCTGATCGGCTACGGCCTGACGACCAATTCCAGCATTTACGGCGGGACCTTCTATCTCCTGATCGGCGTCCATGCCCTGCACGTCCTGGGCGGCCTGGCGGTCCTGGCCTACGCGCTGCGGAAGACCCGCGGCTTCCTCCCCGCCGCGGGGCGCGGCCGCCGGTTGACGGTGGCGGCGATGTATTGGCTGTTCGTGGTCCTGTTGTGGCCGGTGCTCTATGGTTTGGTCTATTTTTAAAACCCTCGTCTTGGTCCTAGGTATGGCGCTCGTTCCGGGGGCCGCTTTCGCCTGCTCGGTCTGCTTCTCCGCGCAGGGCGACACGCTGCTGGCCTATTACGGCACCACGCTCTTTATGATCCTCTTCCCCTTGGCGCTGGTCGGCGCCTTCGTCTATTGGCTATACCGCCAGCACCGCAAGCACTCCGCCTGAATTTCCAAGCGTTCGGGCGCCCCTTGACCTTTTGGTTTTTTAGTTTATATATTTATTGACTAATGAACTAAAAGGCCGCGTATGAACCCCCGAAGCCTCCAAATCTACGAACTGCAAGCCGAAATCTGCAAGGCGCTCGCCAACCCCCTGCGCCTGCGCATCCTCGACCTGATCTCCGAGGGCGAGAAGAGCGGGTCGCAGCTCTTGGAAATTCTCAAGATCCCCAAGGCGAACCTCTCCCAGCACCTCGCGGTGCTGAAGGGGGCGGGCATCCTCAAGGAGCGCCGCCTGGGGCCAAGCCGCATCCTGGCCCTGGCCATCCCGCAGATCGAGGAGGCCTGCGAGCTGATCCGCAAGGTCCTCGCCCAGCGGCTCCAGCTGGAGGGGAGGGAGGCCGAACGCGCCCGTGAGGTTTTGAAACGGCAAAAAAGGAGGGCCTAAACCATGGAAGGACTGATCTTTCGCCAGCTGTTCGACCACGACACCTGGACCTACACCTACCTGCTGGCCGACGCGGAGACCCGCGAGGCCGTGCTGATCGACACGGTCCGCGAGCAGGCGCCCCGCGACCTCCAGCTGCTCGAGGAATTGGGCCTGAAGCTGAAATACGTGCTCGACACCCATGTCCACGCGGACCACGTCACGGGGGCCGAGGAGATCCGCAAGGCCACGGGCGCCAGGACGGGGGTCGGCGCGGCGGCGGAAGTCGCCTGCGCCGACTTGGCGCTGAAGGAGGGCGACGAGGTCCCCTTCGGCCGCTTTCGCCTCAAGGTCTTGGCCACGCCGGGGCACACCAACGGCTGCCTGAGCTATTTTCTCGGCGACCGCGTCTTCACCGGCGACGCGCTCTTCGTCCGCGGGACGGGTCGCACCGACTTTCAGCAGGGCTCTCCGGAGCGACTCTACGACAGCATCCAAAAGCTCTTCGCGCTTCCGCCCGAGACGCGGGTCTATCCCGGCCACGACTACCGCGGCATGACGGTCTCGACGGTCGGCGAGGAAAAGCGCTTCAACCCGCGCGCCGGAGGGGGCCGGGGCAAGGAGGAGTTCGTGGCGATCATGAAGTCGCTCAAGTTGGCCATGCCCAAGAAGATTCACATGGCGGTCCCCGCCAACCTGCAGTGCGGGCGCAAGGCCGGGGACGAGCTGCCCCTGGCCTCCAAGCAGCTGCAGGCGGAGGCGGCGAAATAAATGCTGCTGGCGATCGGAAGCCTGGTGGTTGGTTTGAGCCTGGGGATCTTCGGCGGCGGCGGGTCCATCCTGACGGTGCCCCTGCTGGTCTACGGAGGGAAGCTCCCGGTCCAGGAGGCGATCCCGCTTTCCCTGATCCTGGTGGGCCTGACCAGCGCGGCGGCGACCTTGCATTACGGGCGGCAGGGCCTGGTGGATTGGAAGCACGGCCTCCTGTTCGGCCTCTTCGGCATCGCCGGCGCGGCGGCGGGGGCTTGGCTCAACTCGCTTCTC
Source organism: Deltaproteobacteria bacterium PRO3 (assembly GCA_030263375.1). NCBI lineage: Bacteria > Deltaproteobacteria > Deltaproteobacteria bacterium PRO3. The sequence goes on along the minus strand of SZOV01000032.1, from coordinate 5,395 downwards.
CCCGCGGGGATCCTCTTGCTCGCCTTCGCGGCCTTGATGGTGGCGATGGCCCTCCTTATGTTCCGTCCGCCCGGCGTGAGCCCCTGCGAGCGGGTCGGCCTGGGCCGGGCCTTTTGCGCCTCGGTCAGCGGGACTGGGGTGGGGGTCTTGACGGGGCTCTTGGGGGCGGGCGGCGGTTTCTTGATCGTACCGGCCCTGGTCCTGCTGCTGGGCCTCGAGATGTGCCGAGCGGTGGCGACCTCGGTCTTCGTGATCGCGCTCAACAGCGCCTCGGCCCTGGCCGTCAGCCGGCCCGAGCTGGGGGAATTCCTCGCCTGGCCCTGGCCGGCCTTCCTCGCCCTGGCCTTGGCCGCGGCCTTCGCGGGCGCGAGGCTGGCGCCGCGCCTCCCCCAGGCCGCGCTGCGCAAGGGTTTTGCCGCTTTGGTGTTGGTTTTGGGCCTTGGCATCCTCCTGGCGGAGGGGCTGAGCTTAGCCCGATAGAAGAAGGAGTCCGCTTATGAAACTGAGTCCGCAAGAAGTCCAAGCCCGCCTGCTGGAGCCCAAAGAATCCGTCTGTTTTATCGACGTGCGCTCCCTGGATGAATTTCAATCCGGGCACGTGCCGGGCGCCCGCTGTGTACCTCTGGACCGGCTGGAGGAATCTCTCGCCACGTTGCCACGGGATCATCTGATCCTGCTGGGCTGCCAATCGGGGCGCCGCAGCCAAGCGGCCTTCGAGCGGCTTCGCGTCCTAGGCTTTCAAAATCTCGCCGAGCTCGCGGGCGGCTTCAGCGCCTGGCAGGGGGCGGGGCTCCCGGTGGTCGCCGCGCGGCGCTCCGCGATCCCGGTCCAGCGCCAGGTGATGATCGTCGCGGGGGCCTTGGTCGCGATCGGGACCTTCCTCGGCCTTTGGCTCCACGCCGGTTTTTTGGCCATTCCCGCCTTGGTTGGCCTGGGTCTGTTTCAGGCCGGGCTGAGCGGTTGGTGCGGCATGGCCCAAGTGCTGGAAAAGATGCCGTGGAACCGTAGTCCCGTCGCGGGCGGCCGATAATCCCTCCTTCGCCATCGAAGTTCCTTTCGGCCGCGGACCGGCCTTGCGGGAGGGGTTCGCCTTTTCTAGACTGCGCCCAAGCTAAGTGGTCGAGAACCTTGATGAGTTAAGGGGAATGTGGTGTCGCTTGACGAGCCGGATTCAGCGTGCTACCAAGCCGAACCTTGATGTATCTCAAGGTTGCACCTTGCCGATAACACCCCTGAATTAAAGGACATTTCTTTCATGGAACTCAAATACGGCTACGGTCTGGTCCCCGACCTCTCCGCCCACGGTGCCGGGATCGACCACCTGATCAAGGTCCTCCATGTTTTCATGGTCGTTCTCTTCGTGGGTTGGGGCGTCTTCCTCCTCTACTGTCTTATCAAGTACCGTCGCCGTCCCGGCCACAAGGCCAGCTACGAATCCAACAAGAGCAAGCTCCCGAAATACGCCGAGATCGCGGTCGTGGGTTTCGAGGTCTTCTTGCTGGTGGGTCTCTCCTTCCCGGTTTGGTCGAAGTACAAGCGGGATTTTCCGGCCGAGAAGGACGCCCTGGTCGTGCGCGTGATCGGGCAGCAATTCGTCTGGAACATTCATTACCCCGGCGAGGACGGGAAGTTCGGTCGCACCGATCCCAAGCTGGCCAGCGGCAGCAACCCGCTGGGCATCGACGACAAAGACCCGGCCAGCTGGGACGACGTCGTCTCCGTCAATCAATTCCACATCCCCGTCAACAAGCCGATCATCAGCCATATCTCGGCGATGGACGTCATCCACAGCTTCGGGGTGCCGGTGCTGCGGCTCAAGCAGGACGCGACCCCCGGCATCGAGGTCCCGATCTGGTTTCAGGCGGTCAAGACCGGGGTCTTCGACATCGTCTGCTCGCAGCTCTGCGGCGTCGGCCACAGCCTGATGAAGGGCGTGGTCACCGTCGAGTCCGCCGAGGACTACCAAAAGTGGTTCGCCGAGCAGCCCAAGCAATTCAAGCCCAAGTCCGCGGAACAGGACTCCGCTCCGGCGGCAGAAAAGAAGCAAGAGGGTTAAGTCATGCATCAGCCAGTTCACGCCGAACACCATGAAGCCGCCCACGCCGAGCACCACGAGCTGGGCTTCATTCAAAAATACATCTTCTCCGTCGACCATAAGGTCATCGGTATCCAGTACACCGTCACCGCTCTGCTCTTCCTGTTCTTCGGGTTCTGCCTGATGATGCTGATGCGCTGGCAGCTCGCCTATCCCGGCGAGCCGCTACCGGTGATCGGCGATTGGTTCGGCGAGGGCATGCCCGGCGGGGTCATGCTGCCCGAGTTCTACAACTCGCTGGGCGCCATGCACGGCACGATCATGGTCTTCCTGGGCGTCGTCCCGCTCGCGGTCGGCGGCTTCGGAAACTACCTCGTCCCCCTGCAGGTGGGCGCGCCCGACATGGCCTTTCCCAAGCTGAACGCGGCCAGCTACTGGGTGTACTTCGTCGGCGGCGTCATCATGCTGGCGAGCTTCTTCGTCCCGGGCGGCGCCGCCAATTCGGGCTGGACGAGCTATCCGCCCCTCTCGGTCGTCGCCACCACCGGGCAGACCTGGTGGCTGATCGGCATGGTTGCCTTGATCACCTCCTCGCTCTTGGGTTCGATCAACATCATCGTCACCATCGTCCAGCTGCGCGCCAAGGGCCTGTCCTTCTTCCGGCTGCCCTTCCTGGTCTGGGCCCAGTTCGTGACCTCGTTCCTGCTGCTCCTGGCCTTCCCGCCCCTCGAGGCGGCCGGCATCCTGCAGCTGATGGACCGCGTCGCGGGCACCAGCTTCTTCATGCCTTCGGGCCTGGTGGTCAGCGGCAACGCCTTGCCCTTGGCGGGCGGCGGCAGCCCCCTGCTGTGGCAGCACCTCTTCTGGTTTCTCGCCCATCCCGAGGTCTACGTCTTGATCCTGCCGGCCATCGGCATCGTGACCGAGGTCATTGTCAACAACACCCGCAAGCCCCTCTACGGCTACAAGACCATCGTCTACGCGGTGCTGTTCCTGGGCTTCATGTCCTTCATCGTTTGGGCCCACCACATGTTCATGACCGGCATGGGCGTGACGATGAGCAACTTCTTCCAGGTGACGACCATGATCATCTCGATCCCGTCGGTCGTCGTCCTGACGGTGCTGATCCTCACCCTGTGGGGCGCGTCGATCCGTTTCACGCTGCCGATGCACTTCGCCCTGGCCTTTTTGCCGATGTTCGCGATCGGCGGCCTGACAGGCCTGCCGCTCGGCCTCACCGCCTCGGACATCTACCTGCACGACACCTATTACGTGATCGGGCACTTCCACTACGTCGTCGCCCCGGGGACGCTGTTCGCGCTGTTCGCGGGGATCTACTATTGGTACCCGAAGGTGACCGGCAAGCAGATGAGCCGCTTCTGGGGCAAGATGCACTTCTGGCTGTCCTTCCTCGCCATCAACGGCGTCTTCTTCCCGATGCTGATCCAGGGCATCGCCGGCCTCAACCGCCGGCTCTACGACCCGACTTTCTACGCCCATGGGGCCGCCATCCAGGAGCTGAACGTGATCATCTCGATCTCGGCCTGGTGCCTCGGCGCCGCCCAGCTGATCTTCATCCTGAACTTCTTCCTCAGCCTGAAGTGGGGCAAGAAAGTCGGGGACAATCCTTGGGAGGCCACGACGCTGGAGTGGGCCACGCCCACGCCCCCGCCGCACGGCAATTTCTTGACCGAGCCCGTGGTTTACCGTGGGCCCTACGAATACAGCGTGCCCGGCGAGGAGAAGGACTTTCTTCCCCAGCACGTCGCACCGGCCAAGGCTTAGGTTTTATCGCATTGATGAGGAGAGCAACGCATGTCCGCTGAAATCCATTATATCGACACCCCGCATCCCGTGACGGGGGTGACCAACTCGAAGCTGGCCATCTGGCTCTTCCTGGCCTCCGAAGTCATGTTGTTCGGCGGCCTGTTCTCGGCCTACATCCTGCTGCGGGTGGGCAGCCCCAGCTGGCCGCACGGTCCCGAGCTGCTCAACATCCCGCTGGCCACGGTCAACACGATGGTCCTGATCACCTCGAGCGTGACCATGGTCATGGCCTGGGCCTCGCTGATGCTGAACAGCCTGACGAAGTTCCGCGTCTACATGAGCGCGACCATCCTGCTCTCGTTGGTCTTTTTGGTGATCAAGTACTTCGAGTACGCCTCGAAGTTCGCGCACCACCACTACCCCTCCACCGACAATTTTTACGGGATCTATTTCACACTGACCGGCCTGCACGGCCTGCACATCGTCGGCGGGGTCTTGGTCAACGCTTATTTATTGCTGGTCGCGGGCAGCGCCTTCAAGAAGGCGCCCAAGATGTTCACCGGCCGGGTCGAGGCTGCCGGTCTCTACTGGCACTTCGTCGACCTGGTTTGGATATTCCTGTTTCCGGCGCTGTATCTACTGTAAAAGGAGCTCCCATGGAACACGGCCACACTGAAGAGATGCTGAAGCACATCAAGATCTACATTTTCGTCTTCGTGGCCCTGGCGGTCTTGACGCTGGTGACGGTCTGGGCCTCCCACCTCCAAGTGTCGGGCACTCTGCACATCGTCATCGCCATGGCCATTGCCACCCTGAAGGGGGCCCTGGTGGCCCTGTTCTTCATGCACCTGATTTCGGAGAAGAAGGCCATCTATGGCGTCTTGATCTTCACCGTGGTATTCTTTTTCGCGTTGATGTTCATTACCTTCTTCACGAATATGAATATGCTTCGTTCCACCTTGGGGTATTAGGTTTTCCCTTAGGAGTTTTCCTTGTCGCTGCGCGCCTTTCATCTCTTCTTCATCACGGTCTCGGGACTGCTCTCGCTGTTCCTGGTGGTCTGGGGCCTCTACGACTTCAAGACGACCGGCGCGGGCATGGGCCTGGGCTTAAGCCTGCTGGGGACCGTCGGGGTGGTCCTGCTTTCCGTCTATTTCCGTTGGTTTCGGCAAAAATACCCCAAGCTGACCCCCATGTTGCTGGCGACCCTGGTCTTGGGCGTGTCGGTCTCCCAACCTCGTCTGGCCGCGGCCTGCTCCACCTGCTACCTCGATCCCAACAACCCCCTCACCAAGGGTGCCATCATGGGCGTCGTGGTCCTGGCCGCCATCATCGTCGGCGTGCTGATCGGGATCGCCTATATCGGCTATTCCTGGCACCGCCGGGCGAAGCTGATGTCCACGCATCTTTGATCCATCCCCATACTCCATATTTTTCATCCCTTTTTTCATTACGTGCACACAGGCTGGAAATCGGAATACTCCCCGGAATGCATCAGGCAGGAGGGAGGGCGTAGGAGCGGAAAAAAAGCTGAGAGAGCACAAAATTTAGGGGCTGACGAAGGAAGACCCTAAATTTTCGTGCGAACCAGCT
>SZOV01000031.1 GCA_030263375.1 Deltaproteobacteria bacterium PRO3 | reverse complement strand
ATCGAGAAGTACTTTAAAAACGAAACAAAGGAGTTGTCGTGAGCTTCGTCAAAGGGCTGCAATGCCGAGAATGCCATCATCAATTTCCGAAGGAGGCGCTGCACGTCTGCGAGTTCTGCTTCGGTCCCCTGGAGGTCGTCTACAACTACGACGAGATCCAGCGCTCGCTGACCCGCGAGGCGATCCGGAGCCGCCCCACCAACATGTGGCGTTACAAAGAGCTGTTGCCCATCGACGGCGAGCCCACGGTCGGCGCCCAGGTCGGCTGGACGCCCCTGGTGCGGGCCGACCGCCTGGCCAAGGCCCTGGGCGTGAAGGAGCTCTACATCAAGAACGACGCGGTCAACTACCCGACGCTCTCCTTCAAGGACCGGGTCGTCTCGGTCGCCATGTCCAAGGCGAAGGAGTTCGGCTTCAAGACCGTGGCTTGCGCCTCGACCGGCAACTTGGCCAACTCGGTGGCGGCCAACGCCGCGGCCAGCGGCTACGAAAGCTACATCTTCATCCCCTACGACCTCGAGCAGGGCAAGATCCTGGGCACCCTGGTCTTCGGCACCAACCTGGTCGGCATCAAGGGGACCTACGACGAGGTCAACCGCCTCTGCAGCGAGGTCGCGGCCAAGTACAAGTGGGCCTTCGTCAACATCAACATCCGGCCCTATTACGCCGAGGGCTCGAAGGCGATGGGCTACGAGATCGCCGAGCAGTTGGGCTGGAAGATCCCCCGGCACATCGTCGTCCCGATGGCCGGCGGCTCGCTGATCACCAAGATCTGGAAGTCGTTCGAGGAGCTGGTCAAAATCGGCTTGGTCGACAAGAACCCGGCCAAGGTCTACGGAGCCCAGGCGACGGGCTGCAGCCCCATCACCACGGCCGTGAAAAACGAATGGGACCTCTTCAAGCCGGTGCGGCCCGACACCATCTGCAAGTCGCTGGCGATCGGCAACCCGGCCGACGGCTTTTACGCCGCGGGCGTGATGCGCAAGAGCGGCGGTTGGGGCGAGGACGTGAGCGACGACGAAATCGTCGACGCGATGAAGCTCTTGGCCGAGACCGAGGGCATCTTCGCCGAGACGGCCGGCGGCGTCACGCTGGGCGTGGCCCGCAAGCTGATCGCCCAGGGGCGCATCCCGAAGGACGAGAGCATCGTGCTTTGCATCACCGGCAACGGGCTCAAGACCCAGGAGGTGCTGCAGGGCAAGGTCGGCGCCCCGACGATCATCAACGCCAAATTGAGCGAATTCGACGATTTGTACTCGAAAAAGCATAAGTGATTGCGGATTTTCTCCGGAGCGGAGATACTAAGTCCGGTTCCTGATCGAATCCGGCCGGAATCCGTCCCTTTATTCGAAGCAGCGTCAATAGGAGTGAGCCATGGTCCAACGCGTGAAACGAAAAGTTTACCTGACCTTTCCCACCGATACCGTCAAGGACGCGATCATCTGCGACATGTACGACAAGTACCGCGTGCGCTTCAACATCCGCAGCGCCTCGGTCAACGACTCGGTCGGCCTGATCGCGCTCGAGCTCGAGGGCGAGGACGAGAAGATCGGCGAGGCCATCGAGTACTTCCGCTCGCGGGGCCTGACCGTCGAGCCCATCGAGATGAACGTCATCGCGGGATAGGGCCTTCGGCCTCGCGGCGCCTCATGATTCGATCGATTCTCGAAAAAATCGGCAACACCCCCTTGGTTCGGCTGCGCGAGGTCACCCGCGGCCTCCCCGAGAAGGTCGAGGTCTACGCCAAGGTCGAGTACTTCAACCCCGGCGGTTCGGTGAAGGATCGGCCGGCCTACCGGATGATTTCCGAAGGGATCAAATCCGGGGCCTTGACCAAGGACAAAACCATCATGGACCCGACCAGCGGCAACACGGGCGTGGCCTATTCCCTGATCGGCGCCGCCCTGGGCTACAAGGTCGAGCTGGTGGTCCCCGAGAACGTCAGCCGCCAGCGCAAGGACATGGCCTTGAGCTTCGGCGCGACCCTGACCTACAGCTCGGCGATGGAGGGCAGCGACGGGGCGATCCGGCTGGCCCGCAGGCTCAAGGAGGAAAATCCCGAAAAGTACTTCATGCCCGACCAGTACAACAACGTCTTCAACCCCCAGGCGCACTACGACACCACGGGCGTCGAGATCTACGAGCAGACCGGCCGGCGCGTCACCCATTTCGTCACCGGCATCGGGACCAGCGGCACGGTGATGGGGGTCTCGCGGCGCTTGAAAGATTATTCGCGGGCGATTAAGTGCTACGCCAGCGAGCCCGCCGAGCAGCTGCACGGTTTGGAGGGTTTGAAACACATGGCGTCCTCGATCATCCCCGGGATCTACCATCCCGAGATCCTGGACGGGGTCTTGCCGGTGGCCACCGAGGCGGGCTATGCCATGGCCGAGCGCCTCGCCAAGGAAGAGGGCCTCTGCGTCGGCCACTCCAGCGGCGGCAACGTCGCCAGCGCGATCGAGGTGGCGAGCCGGCTGCAGGAGGGCGTCGTCGTGACGATCTTGTGCGACCATGGCGACCGTTACGTGCCCCTATAAAAATATGAACCGAGACCTACAAATCAGCAGCTACGTCCTCGACATGATGCTTCGCCACGCCGAGCGCGAGTACCCCAACGAGGCCTGCGGCATCGTGATCGGCCCCAAGGAGAAGCGCGTCGCCATCGGCGTGTTTCCGGTCAAGAACATCCAGGACGAGCTGCACGCCAAGGACCCGCAGCGCTACCCGCGCGAGGCGAAGACGGCCTATCAGATGGACCCCAGGGAGGTCCGCATCGTCGAGAAGGAGGCCGAGAGCAAGGGCTTCGAGGTGAAGCTCTTCTACCACTCGCACCCCGAGCACGGCGTCTACTTCTCGGAGGAAGACCGCGCCATCGCCTGCCCCTGGGGCGAGCCCAGCTACCCCGAAGTCGGCCACGTCGTGATCTCGGTCGAGAAGGGCAAGGCGGTCGCCGCCAGCGAATTTTTCTGGAATCCCGACGCCAAGGATTTCGAAGAGAGAAAATTAAAGTCGAACCAAGGAGAAAGCCATGGCCATTAAGGTCCGCATCCCCACCCCCCTGCAAAAACTCACCGGCAACCAGTCCGAGGTCGAGGTCGCCGGCGCCACCGTCAAGGCGGTTCTCGCCGCGCTGGAAGAGAAGCACCCCGGCCTCCGCGAGCGCCTCTACGACGAGAAGGGCACGCTGCGCCGCTTCATCAACTTCTACGTCAACGACGAGGACATCCGCTTCCTGAACAGCGAGGACACCGCGCTGAAGGACGGCGACGAGCTGTCGATCGTCCCCGCGATCGCAGGCGGGCGATAGACGATTATTCCGCAGGTCTTGTCGGCTCCGGTTTCGCGCCTTGACGTAATGTGTATAATCATATAAATTTTACACATGGCAAAAGTACGCAAGCAATTCGTGCTCGAATCGGCCAAGATCAAGCGGGTCCGCAAAATCCTTCGCGCCAAGACGGACACCGAGGCCGTCGATGAAGCCCTCAATATCGTCCTTGCCAATCAAAAGATCTCCAAGTTGCATCGCGAGCTGGCGGGCCGTTTGAAAATCGAGGACATGGATCAGAGCCGCTTCCGTGAATAATTGGCTCTTCGATACCTCCGTTTATATTTCCCTGTTTCGGGAGGGAAAGTCTCCTTGGTCCGCGCTCGAAGATCCGTCTCGCAATATTTTTCTGAGTTCCGTCGTCACCCAAGAGCTCTATGCAGGCGCCTTGGATGCCTTTTCCATTCGGGCCTTGGATCGGTTAGTGCGTTCCTTTCAAGATATGGATCGAGTGTTGACGCCCGATCGAGGGGATTGGGTCGTTTGCGGCAAGACGCTTGCGCTCATTGGAAAAGCTCATGGTTTTGAGACCGTCAAACGCAGTCGTTTGGTCAACGATGTTTTGATCGCTTTGTCGGCGCAACGAGCGAACGCGACCCTGGTCACCGCTCATCAAAAAGACTTCGATCTGATCGAGGAATTTATCGCGTTTTCCCATGTGCCCCCGGCGTAATTTTTCTATTCCATTCTAATATTCATTGCCCTTTCAAAAAATATTCCTAAACTGTCCCCCTAGCGGCCGGAACGCCTCCGGCCCGAAGGGAGGAAGGCATGGCGTCTTATTCGCGGCTCGCGGACTTCGCGGGCATCCGCAGCAAGTGGGGCTGGTTTCTGGCCCTCGGCATCCTCATGGTGATCCTGGGCACCCTCGCGCTGGGATCCAATTTCCTCTTCACCATCGCCTCGGTCATGTTCTTCGGATACCTGCTGCTCGCCAGCGGCATCCTCCAGGTCTTCGGGGCCTTCTGGTCGCGGGGCTGGGGCGTCTTTTTTCTCTACCTCATGATCGGCATCCTCAACCTGATCGTCGGCTGGCTTTTGCTGACCCGGCCCGAGGCGGGGGCGATCACCATCACCTTGGTGATGGCGATCTTCTTCATCGTCGGCGGGCTCTACCGCACCATCGCTTCGGTCGGGATGAAGTTTCCCAACTGGGGCTGGGCCTGCTTCGGCGGCCTGATCACGCTGGCCTTGGGGATCCTGCTTTGGCAGGGCTGGCCCGCGACGGGCCTTTGGTTCATCGGCCTCTACGTCGGCATCGACCTGATCTTCCACGGTTGGTCCTGGGTGATGTTTGCGCTCAACGCGCGGAAGCTCGAATCCGCCGCCGTTTAGGTCCTATTCGGTCGCCTCGCACCCGGCTGAGGGTGTCTCTTTCGGTTTTGGTGCGGTGCGTCACTCCCGGATTTTTGGCGGCGTCTCGGGTTGCGACAGGGAAAGCCTCCCTGCTCGCTGAGATCGGCAAGTCCATGCTAGGATTCGCCAAAGGGGGTCCTTCAGCTTGGACAAATCGGATCTCACCCGGGTCGAAAAGATCCTCCCTGGCACCGCCGAGGAGGGCAGCGCCGAGGAGGCCCAGATCCTGCGGCAGCGCCTGCGGCTCTTCTTCGCCATCGGCCTGATCGCCTCGTTGATCGCCGCGGTCGCCGACGCCCTCGGCTACAAGCGCTTCGAGGACATCGAGTGGGCCGGGCTCATCGCCTACTATTCCTACATCCTCTGGGCCTTCCCCGCGATCAGCCTGTTGGGCATCGCGCTCCTCTCGCTGCGCCGCTGGTCGGTGCACGGCCTGCACTGGATCGACTTCTCCTTCGTCACGGGCTACATCTTCCTCATCACCTTCAGCTCTTCGGTCTACTCGCCCACGGCCCCGCGGGTCTTCGCCTACTCCATCCTGCTCTTCGCCCACGCGGCGATCATCCCCTCGCGGGTCTGGGTGCAGACTCTGCTCGGTGCGACGATCAGCCTCGGCTATCCCTTGGGGCTGTGGCTGGTGCACGATCACTACCCGGAGGTGCGCGCCCTGTGGACCGCGCGGGGCGGGGAGGAGGCCTTCCGCTCCTTCGTCGTCACGCGCTTCCTCGACGTCTTCCTGCTCTCGGCGATCTCGGTCTTGGTCACCAAGACCCTCTACCACTTTCGGACGAAGCTCAGCCGTGCCCAGGCCCTGGGCAATTACATCCTCAAGGGCGAGCTGGGGAGCGGCGGCATGGGGAAGGTGTATCGCGCGAAGCACGCCTTTCTGGCGCGCCCCACGGCGGTCAAGGTCTTGGCGCCGCGGCACGAGGACCCGAAGACGGCCCTGGCCCGGTTCCAGCAAGAGGTGAAGCTCTGCTGCCAGCTCACCCACCCGAACACGATCACGATCTTCGACTTCGGCGAGGGCGCCAACCATACCTTCTTCTACGCGATGGAGCTGCTGCAGGGCATGGACCTGCAGCGCATGGTCGAAAAATTCGGACCCTTGCCCTTAAACCGCACGCTCTTCCTGCTGCAGCAGATCTGCGGCTCCTTGGCCGAGGCGCACGCCATGGGCATTGTCCACCGCGATATCAAGCCCTCCAACATCTTTCTTGCCCGGCGCGGCGGGCTCTACGATTTCGTCAAGGTGCTGGACTTCGGGCTCGCGCAAGAGCTGCGCAAACCGGCGCGGGAGGCCTCGCGAAACGGCGCGGTGTTCTCCGGGACCCCGCGCTATACGGCGCCCGAATGCCTGAGATGCAACGCCAAGATCGACGCGCGCGCCGACATCTATATGCTGGGCAGCTTGAGCTATTGGCTGCTGACGGGCCATTCGCCCTTCGAGGAGGATTCGGAAGAGGCCTTGATGAAGGACCACTTGGTCAAGACGGCGGCGCCTCCCTCTGAGATCCTGGGCGCGGCCCTCCCCAAGGAAATGGACGAGCTCATCTTGAGATGCCTGGAGAAAGATCCGGAGCATCGCTTCCAGGACATCGGCGATTTATTGCGGGCCCTGCGGAAGGTCCCGTTGGGCGCGCCCTGGTCCTTCGAGGCGGCCGAGGCCTGGTGGCGGGAGAACCTTCCGGAATATTGCACCGCGGAAAAGATTCCGACTTGATTCCGACGCCGGCATGCGCGATTTTTTTAGGCCGCCGTGGAAAAAGATGGCCTCCGCGCACAAAAGGTAATATTTTCACGTCTCTAATTCGAAGCGCGCGGGTCCTATGTCCAAACACCTCTCCGGCGGCAGCTGGGTCTTTAATCTTTTTCTGCTCCTCATTCCTTTGGCCCTCGGCGCCTGCGGCGACAAGGCCTCGCCCGGCGCCGCACCCTCCGCGCCCACCGTCCAGGTGACCCCCGTCGCCCGCCGTAACATCCCGCAATACGTCGAATACGTCGGACAGACCGAGGCCCCGGTGAGCGTCGAGATCCGCGCGCGGGTCGAGGGCTTCATCCAAGAGGTGGCCTTCGTCGAGGGCTCCAACGTCAAGGAGGGCGACCTGCTCTTCGTCATCGACCCCAAGCCCTACGAGGAGAAGTTGGCGCGCGCCAAGGGCAAGCTCGCCGAGACCCAGGCGGGCTATCTGCGCGCCAAATCCGACGTTGAGCGCTTCCGTCCGCTCGCCAAGATGCAGGCCATCCCCCAGCGCGATTTTGACGACGCGGTCGCTCTCGAAAAGGCCGCCCAGGCCCAGGTCGACGCCGCCCAGGCCGACGTGCGCTCGGCCGAGTTGGATCTGGGCTACACCAAGATCTCCGCCCCGGTGAGCGGGCGCATCGGCTCGACCAGCGCCCGCGTCGGCAGCCTGGTGGGCAAGGGCGAGCCGACCCTGCTCGCGACCATCTCCAACACCGACCGCATGTGGGTGAGCTTCGGGATCAGCGAGGTCGAGTACCTCAATTTCCAAAAGCGCCGCCAGGAGCGGCCGCAGGAGGCGCAGGACTTCAAGATCGAGCTGCTTTTGGCCGACGGCTCGGTGCATCCCCACCCCGGCATGGTCAACTTCGCCGACCGGAGCATCGATCCCAAGACCGGCACGCTTCGGGTGCGGGTGGAGTTCCCCAACCCGGAGGGCGTCCTGCGTCCCGGGCAATTCGGCCGCGTGCGGGTCCTGCTCGGCGAGCAGACCGACGCCTTGGTGGTGCCGATCTCGGCGGTGCAGGAGGTGCAGGGGACCTATTCGGTCTTCGTCGTGGGCGCGGACCAGAAGGCGTCGTTTCGTCCGGTCAAGCCCGGGTTGAAATTCGACGACCTCTGGATCATCGAAGAGGGCCTGCAGGTCGGGGAAAGGGTGGTCGTCGAGGGCTTGCAGAAGGTGAAGGACGGCATGACGGTGGTCGCCCAAGAGCTGCCGCTGATTTCAAAATAAGGCATGGTAAATTTTTTCATCAATCGGCCGATCTTCGCCGGCGTCTTGGCGATCCTGATGGTGCTGCTCGGGGCCATCGTCCTCCGCGGCCTGCCCATCTCCGAGTACCCCGAGATCAGCCCGCCCATGGTCGAGGTGGTCTCCACCTACCGCGGCGCCAACGCCGAGGCCGTCGAGGCCTCCGTCGCGACGCCCATCGAGTCGCAGGTCAACGGCGTCGACAACATGCTCTATATGAAGTCGACCAACGCCAACGACGGGCGCATGGTCCTGCAGGTGAGCTTCGACATCGGCACCAATCCCGATCTGAATCAAGTCAACACGCAAAACCGCGTCTCCCTCGCCCAGCCCCAGCTCCCGCAGGAGGTCGTCAAGGAAGGCATCACGGTCAAGAAGACCAGCCCCGACATCCTGATGGTCGTCGCGCTCTACTCGCCCAAGGGCAGCTACGATTCCATCTTCCTCAGCAACTACGCCCAGATCAACATGATCGACGCCCTGGCCCGCGTGAAGGGCGTGGGCATGGTCAAAAATTTCACTGCCCAGGACTACAGCATGCGGATCTGGCTCAATCCCGACCGGATGGCGAGCATGGGCCTCACCACCGCCGAGGTGGTGCAGGCGGTGCGGGACCAGAACATCCAGGCCCCGGCGGGGCAGGTGGGCTCCGAGCCCGCGCCTAAGGGACAGCAGTATCAATACAACGTGCGCTCGCGGGGCCTGTTGAAGGAGCCTTCGGAATTCGAAGAGATCATCGTCCGCTCCAACCCGGACGGCTCCCAGGTCAAGCTGAAAGACGTCGCCCGCGTCGAGCTGGGCTCGCAGACCTACGCCTCCTTCACCCGCATCAACGGCGCGCCCGGCGGGGTCTTGGGACTTTACCTCGCGCCGGGGGCCAACGCGATCGAGACCGCCGCCAACCTGAAGGCGATGCTGCGGGAGATGTCCGAGCGCTTCCCGCCCGACGTCGCCTACTCGGTCGCTTTGGATTCCACGCTGCCGATCAAGGCCTCGATCAACGAGATCGTCCATACCTTGGCCGAGGCGGTAGTCCTGGTCATCCTGGTCGTCTTCATTTTTTTGCAAAGCTGGCGCGCCACCCTGATCCCGCTGCTCACGGTGCCGGTCGCCTTGGTCGGCACCTTCGCCGTCTTTCCGCTGTTGGGATTTTCCGTCAACACCTTGAGCCTTTTCGGGCTCGTGCTCGCCATCGGCATCGTCGTCGACGACGCGATCGTCGTGGTCGAGGCGGTCCAGCACCATATCGAGCACGGCAAGACGCCGCGCGAGGCCACCTTCCAGGCCATGAAGGAGGTCTCCGGCCCGGTGTTGGCCATCGCCTTCATCCTGGCGGCGGTCTTCATCCCCGTCGCGATGACCGGGGGCGTGACGGGCCGCCTCTACCAGCAGTTCGCGGTGACCATCGCCGTCTCGGTGCTCTTCTCGGCCTTCAACGCCCTGACGCTCAGCCCGGCCTTGAGCGCGCTGCTGCTCAAGCCGCCGTCGCCCGCGCGCGGGCCTTTGGGGAAATTCTTCGCCGCCTTCAACCGAGTCTTCGACAAGTTCACCTCCGGCTACACCAAGACGGTCCAGTTCCTCGTCCGGCGCGCGATCCGCAGCCTGGCCATCCTCGGTGCGGTGGTGCTGGGCCTGGTGCTTTTGGGAAAGGCGCTGCCGGCGGGATTCGTGCCCAACGAGGACAAGGGCTATTTCTTCGTCCAGGTCCAGTTGCCGGAGGCGGCCTCCCAGCAGCGGACCGACGCGGTGGCCAAGCGGGTCGAGGAGATCGTGCGGCAGACGCCCGGCGTGGAGTGGGTCACGACGGTCGGCGGCAACAGCATCCTCACCGGAACCATGGGCTCGAACGTCGCCGGGCTCTTCGTTTCGCTGAAGCCCTGGGAGGAGCGCGAGAGCCCCGAGGCCTCGCTGCGCGGCATCCTGACGGGGCTGCAGCAGAAATTTGCGGCGATTCCGGAGGCGCAGGTCTTTCCCTTCGTCCCGCCGCCGATTCCCGGCTACGGCAACTCCGGCGGCTTCACCTACGAGCTGCAAGACCGCAGCGGCGGCGACGTCGCCAAGCTGACCCGCGAGACCGCGCGCTTCCTGGAGGCCGCCCGCAAGCGCCCCGAGCTCTCCGGGTTGTTTACGGGTTTCCGCGCGGTGGTGCCCCAGATCTCGGTCGAGCTCGACCGCGAGAAGGCGCGGGCGCTGGGCGTCAACGTGGCGGACGTCTTCACCACCCTGCAATCTTACTTGGGCGGGACCTATATCAACGACTTCAACCGCTTCGGCCGCGTCTACCGCGTGATGGCGCAGGCCGAGCCCGAGTTTCGGGTCAGGCCGGAGGACATCGGAAAATTCTACGTGCGCAGCTCCGGCGGGCAGATGGTCCCCTTGAGCACCTTGGTGCGCGTTCAAGAGATCAAGGGCCCCGAATACCTGATCCGCTACAACCTCTACCGCAGCGCCGAGATCACGGGCTCGCCGGCGCCGGGCTACAGCTCGGGGCAGGCGATGGCGGCCATGGAGGCCGTGGCCAAAGAAGTATTGCCTCGCGACATGGGCTATGAATGGACGGGCATGAGCTATCAGGAAAAGTTGGCGGCGGGGAAGGGGGCCCAGGTCTTCCTCCTGGCCTTGGTCTTCGTCTTCCTGCTGTTGGCCGCGCTCTACGAAAGCTGGTCTCTGCCCTTCAGCGTGCTATTGGGCACGCCGCTCGCGGTCTTCGGCGCCTTCGTCGGCCTCTTCCTCGCCAAGCTGCAGAACGACGTCTACGCGCAGATCGGGCTGGTTACCCTGATCGGCCTGGCCGCGAAGAACGCGATCCTGATCGTCGAGTTCGCCAAGGCCAAGCGGGAGGAGGGCGTCCCGATCCTGGAGGCCGCCGTCGAGGCCGCGCGCCAGCGGGTGCGCCCGATCCTGATGACCTCCTTCGCCTTTATCCTCGGCGTGGTGCCCCTGATGCTCTCGACGGGGGCCGGCGCCAACGCCCGCCACTCGCTGGGGTTTTCGGTCTTCGGCGGGATGCTGTTCGCGAGCCTGGTCGGCATCTACCTCATTCCGGTGCTCTACGTCGTCGTGCAGCGCTTCAGCGAATGGAAGCTCGGAAAGAAAGCGGAGAGCCCCGCGTGAAACGGATTTTAAGCTCCCTCCTGTTGGCGACTTTCTCCACGGCCTGCGCCATGGGACCGAATTATCGGCGGCCCGAGGTTGCGGTGCCGGAGAAGTTTCGGGACCAAGACAAGGTTCCCACGGCGAGCGAGGCCGAGCTGAGCTTCGCGGACCTGCCCTGGTGGGAGGTCTTTCAAGATCCCCAGTTGCAAGAGCTCATCCGCAAGGCCCTCGAGCAAAACAAGGACCTCAAGCTGGCCGCCGCCCGAGTCGAGGAGGCCCGCGGGCTGTACCGCTCGAAGCGCGGCGAGCAGTTTCCGGAGATCGGATTTCTCACCTCCGGGAGCCAGACCTACACCACCCAGCAGAACATCGACGACGAAGGCAATATCGGCTCGATCAACCGCACTTACGTGGCGGTGGGCGCCCAGCTGTCCTACGAGGCGGACCTCTGGGGTAGATATCGCCGCGCCAGCGAGGCCGCGCGGGCCCAGCTCTTCGCGCAGGAGGAATTCCGGCGCACCGTCTATCTCAGCTTGGTCGCCGAGGTCGCCCGAGCCTACTTCGAGCTGCGCAGCCTGGATCTCGAGCGGGAGATCGGGCGAAGCACCGCGTCGGTGCGGGGCCGCTCGCTGGGCCTGATTCGGCAGCGACTGAAGGGAGGCATCGTCTCGCTGCTGGACGTTAGGCAGGCGGAGGCGGAATTGGCGACCGCGCAGGTCGAGGTCGCCCGCGTCGAGCGGGAGATCGCGCTCAAGGAAAACCAGATCAGCCTTCTCTTGGGCGAGAACCCCGGTCCGGTGCCGCGCGGCAAGACGCTGACGGCTCAGTCGACGCCGCCGCAGCTTCCGTTGGACATGCCGGCCCGGCTGCTGGAGCGCCGCCCCGACATCCGCAAGGCGGAACAAGACCTGATCGCCGCCAACGCCAAGATCGGCGAGGCCAAGGCCCTGTTCTTCCCGCAGATCAACCTGAGCGCCCTGGGCGGCATGGCCTTTGTGGGGGGACCCTTGGGCGGCGTCACGGGGATTCTTTCCTTGGGAGGTTCCTTGTTCCAGTCGATCTTCGACGGCGGCAAGCGCAAGGGCAATTACGAGGCGGCGAAGGCGCGCTTCGAGCAGGCCCTGATCCAATACCAAAAGGTCATCCAGCAGTCGCTGCGCGAGGTCTCCGACGCCCTGGTCTCCGTGCGGAAGCTCGCCGAGATCCGCAAGCATACCCAAAGCCTGGTCGCGGCCGCCCGCGACGGGCATCGCCTGGCCACGGCGCGCTACGACGGCGGCGTCTCCAGCTACCTGGAGGTCCTGGAGGCCGAGCGCCTGCTGTTTCGTTCGCAGTTGGAGCTGGCCCGAATCCGCCGGGACCAGCTGATCGCGGTGGCGCAGCTGTATCGGGCCTTGGGCGGCGGCTGGAACCCCGCGCCCGCCGGCCCCGAAAGCCGGCCCAGCCAAATATCCTCTTCCACGGAAAATTCTAATTTGCCGTCCCGCTAGTAAAGTCATCCTGTTCCGAAATACATCCCCCCTTGCCATTTCCCCGGCGGGGTTGTAGAGCCCTTGCGGCCTCGCGATTTTTCTCGAGCCCTGTCCGATGCGACGGCTTTGCCCACCACCGGGTCGGCGTTTTAACATATTGTAACTATTCATTTTTTTTGGAGCTATCGACATGCATTTCCCCCTCCCCCCCCACGGCGGCGAATTGATCAACACCCAGGCCTCGGCCTCCGAGCGCGAGCAGTGGCTGCAAAAGGCCGCCTCGCTGCCCCGCCTCACCCTCAACGAGCGCGAGCTGAGCGACATCGACATGCTCGCCTGCGGCGCCTTGTCGCCCTTGAAGGGTTTCATGGGACAGGCCGACTACGAGTCGGTGGTCGAGAAGATGCGCCTGGCGAACGGCCTGGTCTGGTCGCTGCCGATCACGCTCAGCGTGAAGGAAGAGAACGCCTCCAAGTATGAAGTGGGCGCCGACGTCGCGCTCTACGCCCCGACGGGCGAGTGTCTGGCGATCCTGCACGTGAAGGAAAAATACAAGTACGACAAGGAGCGCGAGGCGGAGAAGGTCTACAAGACGAAGGAAGACAAGCACCCCGGCGTCGCCGCGGTCTACGCGCAGGGTCCGGTGTACTTGGGCGGCCCGGTCACCGTGCTCAACCGAGTGAAGTACGACGACTTCAACGAATATCGCAAGGACCCCGCCGAGCTGCGCAAGATCTTCCAAGAGAAAAAATGGCGCACCATCGTGGGCTTCCAGACCCGCAACCCGATCCACCGCGCCCACGAGTATATCCAAAAGTGCGCCCTCGAGATCGTCGACGGCCTCTTGGTGCACCCGCTGGTCGGCGCGACCAAGTCCGACGACATCCCTGCGGCCGTGCGCATGAAGTGCTACGAGGCCCTGCTCAAGAATTACTACCCGCTCGACCGCACTTATCTCTCGGTCTTCCCCGCGGCCATGCGTTACGCGGGCCCGCGCGAGGCGATCTTCCACGCCCTGGTGCGCAAGAACTACGGCTGCACCCACTTCATCGTCGGCCGCGACCACGCGGGCGTCGGCAGCTACTACGGTACCTACGAGGCCCAAGAGCTCTTCGACCAATTTGAGTTGGAAGACCTAGGCATCCTGCCGCTCAAGTTCGAAAACTCCTTCTGGTGCAAGCGCACCGGCGGCATGGCCACCGCCAAGACCAGTCCCAGCGGTCCGGACGAGCAGGTCAACCTCTCGGGCACCAAGGTCCGCGAGATGCTGCGCGCCGGCCAGCTGCCCCCGCCGGAATTCTCCAGGCCGGAGGTCGCGAAGATCCTGATCGAGGCGATGAAGGGCTCGTAAGGGCCCATCGCAACATTTCCGGATCTCGGCCGAAAAGCCCCTGAATCCTTTTAAGCGGGGGCGCTTTCTTCGAGGATTTCCTCAGGTTCCCCCTTATTTTTTCGCAGGATAGCTCTCGGCTATGGGGGACACTTTAGCATCCATTTTGAATGCCTCGCGCCCACCGCGGGCGGCCGATCCGGCCGCGCCGGGGGTCTTTTCCGCGCCGGCGGTGGTGTCGGCCCTCTTGGAGGGACCCGAGGGGATCGGCGCGCGGCTCAGCGAGGGCCAGCGGGCCCAGCTCTCCGCCCTGGCGCGGGAGAGCGACGAGGGGCTGTTTTGGCGGGGATTGCTGGCCTTTGGGGGAAGTTTAGAGAACGCCGAAAAATTTGATGCCGCCGGCAGGGTTTATGCCGCCGCCGTAGGGGCCGTTCGCGAACAGCCCCTACGGGTCGACGCCGAAAACCGGCTGAACGCCATCCTCGGCAAGGGCGCCTTCAGCCCCCGCTTCGAATTCCTCCTCAAGCGCTTCACCAAGGATGCCTCCGATCCCAAGATGATCGTCCCGATGTTGGCCGGCACGGCCGTCTACGGCCTGGCGCGGACCGCCGCCTTGGGACGCCTGGCCGGCGGCGCCCGCGGGGCCTGGTATACGCAGGGTTTCGGCGCCCGCCTCGCGGCGTCCACCGTGGGCTTTGCCGCCGAGGTCCCGACCTTCGCGCTCAGCTCGCGCGTCCTGCGACAAATCGGCTCGGACGGAAACACGCCCCAACCCGGGCTCGGCCACGAGTTTGCGAGCGCCGCGATCACCTTGGGTTTCCTCAAGACCTTCGCCTTCGCCGGGCAGCAGGGCTTCGCCCGCCTGCACGGCCTGCACGAGGCCGGGGCCGCGATGCGTTTCTCCGGTCTCGCCAAGTATTCGCAGCCCCTGCTCTCGCAGGGGGCCATGTTCGCGGGCCTGATGAGCGCCCACAAGGCGGAGGAGGGCCTGGGCCTGCGTCCCCGCGTCGACGGCGCGACGACGGTCACCGACACGCTCGCCTCGATGTTCAGCCTAGGCGTCGGCGCGCGGCTGGGGCACTACGCCCTGGGGCCCCGCTTCGCGAGCTTTCAGCGGGAGATGGAATTCAGGACGGGCCTCGCCCTCTTGCAGGGCTCGATGCCGCAAGCGCAGGCGCCGCGCGCGAATTTCGCCGCGGGACGCGACCTGCGCGCGACCTACGGCCGCCTGGCCGCCTCCGCCGCGGGGCTGGCGGCCTTCCTGCCGGAGCGGCTCGCCTTCGCGCAAGGCACGGGCTCGGGCCCTCAGGCCTCCGACCCTACTTCCGTCGCGATGACCTGGCTCTCCACGGCAGTCGTCGGCGGTTTGCTGGCCTGGGGCGCTCACAAGATTCGAAGTCACTATGTTGCGCCGCGCGGCCGCATCGCCGAGCTGTCGGGCTTTCGCGCCCAGCTGGAGGCGACGCCGGCGGAGAAGCTTTCGGTCCAGGTGCAAAAGGCCGAGCGTTATTTGCTGGAATCCAAGGACTACCGCCGGGCCAACGAGGAAGAGATCGCCGTCGAGGCCTACAATTTCCTTCGCGTCGCGATTCCCAAGCTGGAGCCGAACCAGCGCCTGGCCAGCATGGAAAAAATCTGGGATCAGCTCACCGAGATCGGCGACCATCACAAGCACCTGGCCCTGCGCATCCTCCGCGAGACCGCCGGGTCCTTGGATAGGGACGGCGTGGAGCGCCTCGCCTTCCGGGCCAAGCAGGCGCTGCGCTATGAAGATTTGGACCGCGCCCTCAACGCCGTCGTCGTGTTGACCTGGTTGATGCCGCTGCGGGCGCCGGAGAGGCGCGTTGAGGCCGCGGTCGCGATTCACCAGTCCCTGGCGGGCCGCGCGCCGCAACTGGCCGAGCACCTCGATTGGCTCGGCAAGGGCCGGATCCTGCTCAAGGGCATGAAGGAATTCATGGACCAGCGGGCGGCCGAGGAAAAGCAGAAGCTTCGCCAGAAGATCCGCGAGCTGAACAAGGCGCGGGACGGCGGGGAGTCGGCCTTGGATTTCTCCCTGGAAGCGCGGATCCGGCGCCTCGAGGCGGAGCTGAAGAACTTTAACGACGGCGAAGAGATCGACATTGCCAACGCCTATTTGCGGCACCTTCGCGAGAAGGAAGAGGAGATCCCGATGCTTTGGGATCACCGCCTCGCCCTCGACTACGCCGAGAAATTCCAAGAGATCTTTCACGAGCGTGAAGCCCCGCCGGGACCCGCCGCGGTGCCGCCCACGCTGCGGGCGCGCCTGGAAGGCGTCCAGCCTTACCTGAAGGACGGAGGTACCTGGCTGCGTCACCTGCATCCCAGGACTCTCTTGGAAGAGATTGACCGCCAACTCGAGCCCGCGGATCGCACGACTGCCGAATCCGACGGGGATTGAACCGGTTGCCTATCGGTCGCTCCAGCGCTTCGCCGACGCATTCCCGATCTTACCCCTCCTGAATGCTTGTCAGGACTCGCCCCTTGACATCGCCCGCATCGACCCCATCTCAGGAACAGCGCCGGAAACAAGGCGCGAAAGATCTTAAAATCCCTTTAGTTTCTTGTTTCAAGGAGGTCGATGTTATGACACGCCTGCAAGTCTATCGCCCGTTTCGGGAAACCAACCCCTTCCGGGACATCTGGAATCTCCCGGAGGAATTCAACCGCCTCTTTTGGGGCTTGAGCCGCGCGACGCCGGAGGAGGCCGACGCGGCCGCCGAGTGGACGCCCGCGGTCGACGTCTATGAAGACGCCGAGGCCCTGCGCATCCACGCCGAGCTGCCCGGCCTGAAGAAGGAGGACGTGAAGATCAACGTCCGCGAGGGCGTGCTTTCACTGCGCGGCGAGCGCAAGTTCGAGAACGAGGAGAAGAAAGACAACTACTATCGCCTCGAACGCAGCTATGGCAGCTTCCTCCGTTCCTTCACGCTGCCCAACACCGTGGATTCCGAAAAGATCCAGGCGAAGATGAAGGACGGTGTCCTCGAGCTGGTCATCCCCAAGAAGCCCGAGGCCAAGCCGAAGGAGATCAAGGTCGAAGTCAGCTAAGGTTCGAAATACGGGGACGGCCCGTCGTCACGGAAGATGCGGGCCGTCCCCTTTTTTATATTTGGATCCTCCTGAGAGCCTAAACCGGCAAGGAGGGGGTAGAATGAGAAGGGGCGGCTCCCCGTAAGCCGTCCCTTTTTTTTACCTCGTTGGAGGGAAGGGGCGGGCATGGTATTCTGATTGCGATGCAAAAGAGATTCCTTATCGCCCTTGGTCTGATCCTGAACCTCCTCCCCGCAAGCGGGCGGGCTCAACTGCAAGACGCGGACCCGAAAAATTTTTTCTCCATGCTGGAGGTCGCCTCCTGGGTGGGCCGCGTCTCGCTCAAATCCGCTCAAGCGCCGAAGGTGGGGCAAGGATTTTTCCTCTACCAATTGAAAGTGGTCGAGGTGCTAAAAGGTGAGGGGGTGGATCGCCTCCTCGTCCTGGACGAGCCCCTGACGCCCGGCGCTCCGGCCCTGCTTCCGGCCGAGGGGGAATTTTTGGTCTTCCTCGGTCCCTTGCCGGGCTACACCGCCTATCAAGAGGCGCGGCGGCAGGGCTACGAATACCGAGTCCTGGGCGGGAAGAGCGGGGTCGTCGCAAAGCCGAAGGCGGCCGTCACCGTCGCCAAGGCCTATCTCGCGGCCGCGCCCGCGGCGCGCGGCGCCTTGCTCTTGCAGGCCTTGGTCGGAGAGGATGCGAGGATCGCCAACGACGCCGCGGTGAAATTGGGAGAGAGGTCCAAGCCGGATTTCTCAGCCGTAGACGTCGCGGCCCTTGTAGGGGCCGTTCGCGAACGGCCCCTACAGGACACCGCAAAAATCGCCCTGGTCCGTGCCCTGGAAAATTCCGGCAACGCCGCCGCGCTCGAAGGCTTGAAGCAGCTCGCCGACGATCCGCCCTCGCCCGCGAAGTGGGCCGCCGTCCGCGCCCTGGAAAAATTGGGCGCCCCCCGCCCGGTCGAGCGCCTGGCCGAAGACTTTCGCCGCGCCGGCGACGCCGAAAAATCCCAGGCCCTGGCCTTGATCGTCCCGCAAAAGAACGCGGCGGCCGAGGCCTTCCTCTCCGGCGTCCTCGCCGGACCCTTTTCCATGGATGTGAAAAAATCCGCGCTGCGGCAGATGGCGGAGCATAAAAATCCGGCCTATGAGGCTCTCCTCCTTAAAAACCTCGGGGCGGGCGAGGTCCCCCTCCGTGCCGAGACCATCCTCGCCCTGGGCCGCATGGGCAGCAGCCAGGCGGTTCCGCTCGTCATCCCCCTGCTCGACAGCCCCCAGGCGCCGTTACGCGCCGCGGCATTTTTAATGCTGA
The DNA here is from genome assembly GCA_030263375.1 of Deltaproteobacteria bacterium PRO3. NCBI lineage: Bacteria > Deltaproteobacteria > Deltaproteobacteria bacterium PRO3. The sequence goes on along the minus strand of SZOV01000031.1, from coordinate 15,661 downwards.
GCGAGAGCCCCGACCCACGGGCCCGGGAGGCGATCGGCCACCGCTATCACCGCGACCATCACGGAGGAGTTTGGGAGCAAAATCAACACTTTTACGGGGAGACCGGGACCGGGCAGAAGCCCTGAAAATCCCCAGGCAACGAAACCCGATTTAAACCGATAAAATCCTTGGAATTATCAGGGTTGCGGCTTAACCGGGCCACCGGGGGATTTTCATCATAAACCAGCCAGGGGTATGGCAGGAGTCAGCGCTTCATGTTCGGGAATATCCAACGCATCGGAAAAATCACGACACTGGCGGGCTGCCTTGCGGCCCTGCTTTCTTGCGGTGGCGGGGGCGGCGGCTTCGACCTCGAGGGCGGCGTCTTCGGACCCAGCGTGAGCGGCACGCCCGACAGCTTTCGCGGCGCCGGCATCGTCAACGACGGCAAGTTTCTCTTCGGCGGCCCGCTCGCGCAGGGGCGCGACGGCGACATCCTCCTGCAGAACGACAAGATCCGCATCATCCTGCAAAAGCCCACCCGCAACACCGGCGTCGGCCTCTTCGGCGGCAACATCATCGACGCCGACCTGTTCCGGCCCAGCGCCGAGGGCGGCAAAGATCAGTTCGGCACGATGTTTCCGCTGGTCAACCTCTCCTGGACGGTCAACTACCAGCGCCTCGAGATTATCAACGCCGACTTCGCCAACGGCCCCGTGGTCGTGCGCGCGACCGGCATCCTCGACGTCTACGACTACATCCAGACCAACATCATTACGCCCTTCGCGAAGATCTTCGTCGGCGCCGACCTCTACTTTTCGACGCGCTTCGACGACATCTTCAACCCCTTCAAGAACGTCCCCGAGCTGAAGGGGCTCAATCCGATCATCGTCACCGAGTACACGCTTAAGTCCGACGCCAACTACGTCATCATCGAGACCCGCTTTCAGAACGACGGCGAGACGCCGCTGAAGATGCCGGTGGGCGACTGGCTGAACGGCTCCGGTACCCTCGAGCCCTTCGTCCCGCGGAAAGGCTTCGTCCGCGGCGCCCAGATCGACCCGATCGCCGCGATGGTGTACCAGGCGATGGAGGAGAACGTCGGCGTCAGCTACGGTTATTTCTACAATCCGATGCAGTTCATGAAGGACGACGGCACCCTGCACACCTCGACGGCCCTGACCGTCTCGGGCGTCACGCCGGTCGTGCTGGGCGAGGGCCTCTTGCAGGTGCTGCCGCTCAACGGCGGCGAGGGCGACGTGAAGGTCAATTTCACGATCGAGCCGGGCAGCCGCACCATCACCCGCTACTTCGTCGTCGGCAAGGGCGACGCGGCGAGCGTCATCGACGGCGGCTTCCAGGCGCTGGGCGTCTCGAAGCTGCGCCTGAGCGGCGTCGTGAAGGACGCCGGCGGCGATCCGGTGGCCAAGGCCCGCGTGGTCGCGATCGACACCTCCGACCCCGAGCCCGCCAACCACGTCCCGGTGACGGTGGCCTTCTCCGACGAGCAGGGGAATTTCTCGGCCGACCTCTCCAGCGGCCGCGACGTGAAGGACAAGATGTTCGGCTCGGGCACCTATACGATCCACGTCTATAAAGAAGGCTACGTCTTCGCCGGCGGCCCTAAGGCCGGCAAGTGCAGCGGCGGATCGCTGGACGCGGGGACCAACACGGTCACCGGCGTTGTCTGCAGCCTGGGCGAGACCGGCAGCGTGAGCGTCAGCGCGACGGAGGACGGCGCTCCGATCCCCGCCCGCGTGACGATCGTCGGCTTCGAGCCCAGCCCGACCCATCCTTACGGCCAGCCGCCCAACTTCGGGCTTTATTCCGACGTCAACCTCGAGGAAAAGCCCTACGGCATTGTCGACCTGCTCTACGTCGATCCCAGCGGCAACCTCGCCCCCCGCGGCCACCACCGCCTGATCGGCGGCAACCAATTCCGCCTCGAGCCGGGCGAGTACGAGATATACGTCACCCGCGGCCCCGAGTATTCCGTCCACAAGCAGCGCGTCACCGTGCCGCCGGGCGGCTCGGTTGCGGTCAACGCCGAGCTTAAGAAGGTGCTCGACACCTCCGGCTTCGTCGCGGCCGACTTTCACCTGCACGGCATCAAGAGCGCCGACTCGGTCTGGAGTCTGGAGTCGCGGGTCTTCAACGGCTTGGCCGAGGGCATGGATATCTTGGTTTCCAGCGACCACGACTACGTCACGGACTACGGCCCCGTGATCGAGCAGCTGGGCGTGGGCCATCTGATGACCTCGATCGCCGGCGACGAGATCACGCCGCTGGCCTTTGGGCACTTGGGCGTCTTCCCCTTGACGCCCGATCCGTCCTCGACGACGGGCGGGGCCTACGACTACACCTACGTCGACACCGACGACGTCATCAACCCGGACAAGGATCGAGTCCAGACGATGGAAGAGATCATCAAGGGCGTGGATGAAAAATACGCGGGCACGCAGGTGATGCAGATCAACCACATCATGGACAAGGCGACCGGAAACTTCGCGATCGCGGGTCTGGTGACCTCGGTGGCCTTCGACGACGTCCAGCCCCTGTCCAGCTTCGCCGACCCCGTGAAATTTCGGATGCCCGCCAATACCAACGAGGCGGGCGGCTTCCAGGGGCCCTATCCCTTGGGCACCAGCGGCGCGGTCTCGATGGCCTTCACCGGCATCGAGCTGACCATCGGGGCCTATCCCGACACCCTCGATCACCTGATGCAGAGCGCCCTGCCGGTTTATTTCAACCTGCTCAACCTGGGCGTGATCCGCACCGCGACCACCAACAGCGACAGCCACACGCAGATCCGCGAGCCGCTCGGCGCGCCGCGCAATTACGTGATGTCGTCGACGGACCCGCGCGACGGGATCGGGTCTTCCTTCCAGGCGATCTCGCCCGAGGAGATCGCGGTCAACGTCAACGCGCACCGCAGCATCTGCAGCAACGGCATCTTTATCCGGCCTAAATTGATTTCCGCCTCCAATCCGGGCGGCGTGACGGTGGGAGGCACCCTGCAGGGCTCGGGCGAGGTGACCCTCGAATTGGAAATCGCCAGCAACGAGTTCTTCGATTGGGACCGGGTCGACGTCTTCGCCAACACGGTGCCGCTGCCCGCGAAGGACGACATGACGGGCGTGACGGACCTCTCGACGCGGGAATACCACGAGGTCTCGGGCACGCATACGCAGAAGTACCTGATGACGCCGCTCTTCCAGTTCGCGCGGGGCGCCTCGGGCGACGCCGCGATCAACCAGACGGTCGCGGGCGGCGTGCGGCGCGCGACGCTCTCGAAGAGCTTCAATTTCTCCGAGGACACCTGGGTCGTGGTGGTGGTGCGCGGCAGCAACGGCGTGCGCTCGCTCTTCCCCTACGTGACGCGCGGGGCCAGCAGCAGCGTGGCGCCGGCCAGCTTCCTCGACATTCTCGACGCCAATCCGGCGCAGATCGGCGGCATCCGGGCCTTCGCCTTCAGCAACCCGATGTTCGTCGACGTCGACGGCAACGGCTTCGAGGCGAAACACATCCGCGATGGGCAGTCGCCCTTGGCGAATTCCAATTAGGTCTTATCAAGATTCCAGTCCCAGGAGTGCGGCGGCGTTGCCGTAGAGGATCTTGTTTTCCGCTTCCTCCCCTAAATTCATCTTCAGCAAGGCCGATCTTTCCCGGTCCCAGGGGTAGGGGATGTTGGGGAAGTCGGTCCCGAAGATCAGCCGGTCGGCGTTTTCTGAAAACCACTCGCGTTTAATGGGATTGGGAAAGAAGCCGCCGATCGCCATAGTCGTGTCGAGGTGCAGATTGGGATAGTCCTTCAGCATGCCAACGAAGCGGTCCATCTCCTCGAAGCCGAGATGAGGCACGACGAAGCGCAGCTTGGGGTATTTGCGGATGACTTTCTCGAAGCGGTCCGCGCCGCTGAGCGCGGTGACGTCGTAGCCGTAGCCGCGGGTGGGCTTCTCCTTGAAGTGCGGCCCGTTGCCGCAGTGGATGAGGACGACGCGGTCGAGGGCTTGGCTAAGTTCGTAGACGGGCGCCATGCGGGGGTCTTCGGGCGCGAATTTTTGCACGTGGCAGTGAAACTTGAGGCCCTGGAAGCCGTAGCGCTCGAAACAGGTGCGCAGGATATTTTCTTTGTCGCGGTCGTCGGGATGGAGGCTGCCGAAGGGGACGATGAAGTCGGGATATTTTTCGCCCAGGCGCCGCGCCCACTCGTTGAGCGACTCGGCCATGCCGGGTTGGTGCGGGTAGTGCAGCGACACGGCGCGCGTGACGCCGTGGGCCTTCAGCGTGGCGACGGCCTCATCGGCGTACTGCTTGTACTCGATGGGCCAGGCGTGCGCCTCGAACCAGCGCCAAAGCGCGTCCATCAGGCGGTCGGGGAAGAAGTGGGTATGGAAGTCGATGAGGGGCATGTTTTTTTACGGTTTATCGTAATTGCAAAATATGATATCAATATACATTGCTAATATGATAATTATATTTTGTATTTATGACACTTATTTCCGAATCTCAATTATTAGAAGTACTTAGACGCCAAAATCGCTGGTGGCAAACGGGCACGGTACCCCCAGACCTCGCCAGGCCATTCCGCCGACTGCCATTTTACGAGGTCCAATCCTTTTTACAAAACCCCGAAATTCACCGGGCCATCGTACTGGAGGGCGCACGGCGCGTGGGGAAAACGGTGGTGCTTCACCAAGTCGCCGAAGAGGCCATTCGTCGCGGCACTTCCCCGCGGAAGGTGCTCTACATCACTTTCGAAGACTTGGCTTTGGCGCCGGCCAAGCTGCACGACCTGCTGGGGCTTTATGAAAAAAACGTCGAGGCCATCTCGGAAGAGACGGTGATCCTGCTCGACGAAATCCACTACACAGCGCAATGGACTCGGGCCTTGATGACGCTTCTGCAGCGGTACCCCCGGACGAAGGTGGTGGCGACGGGTTCGGCCGCGGTCTTGATTCGCGACTCGGGGCGCAACGAATCGGCAGCCGGGCGTTGGGTGTCGGTGCCGGTGTCGACGTTGTCCTTTTACGAATATGTCCATCTCAGGAATATTCCCGCGCCTGCCTTGCCCGCGGACCTTACTATTTCGGGGCTGGCCGCGGGCGACGCCCGGCAGCGCGAGGCGGTCTTGTCGGCCTGTCTGCATTTGCCCTTGGAGTTTAACCATTATTTGCTGCAGGGCGGCTTTCCGGCCTTCGTCTCCGAAGGCATTCCTTTGGACATGGCCCAGCGCTTGCTGAGGGAGGACGTGATCGACAAGGCCCTCAAGCGGGACATGGCTCATCTTTACGGCGCGCGCAGCCTGGGCGAGCTGGACCAGATCTTCGTCTATCTATGTTTCAACTCGGGAGCCATCGTGGAGAAGAGCAAGCTGGCAAGCGCCCTCGAGACCTCCGCGGCGACGGTGGAAAACCACCTGCAACGCCTGGAGGACGCGCATTTGATTTATCGACTGCCGCCCTTTTTGTTGCAGGGCAAGAAGGCTTTGAAGCCGCGGCCCAAGGTCTACATCGCCGATCCCAGTCTGCGGAACGCGGTGTTGCTGCGGGGCGAGGGCCTGTTTACCAACGAGACGGAATTGGGCGCGGTGATGGAGTCTTGCATCTACAAGCATCTGCATAATTTCTATTATCCGGAGCGTCCGCGTTTCGGCTATTGGCGCAGCCCGCGTGGGGAAAAAGAGGTGGACTTGGTGCTGGAATTTCCGGACGGAGGCCGCATGGCCTGCGAGGTCAAGTATCGCGAGCGCCCCGAGCTGGAAGCGAAAGAGGGCCTGGCCGAGTTGCTGCATCAGGAGAAGAAGCTCAGGCAAGCCTTTTTGATCACCAAGAATTCCGCCGACTACGGGGTTTTGGAGAAGGGGAGGGTGTTCAAAATACCGGCATTCTTGTTTACTTACTTGTTGGGGCATATCCAGGGGCGGAGGTGGATGCGGGGCTGGGCGACATGAGCTTCGGGGTGGTCTACGGCAAAGATTCGGTTGCCCAATTGTGGACTCGGAATTAGGATAACTCCCTCAATTCGAATGAATCAGCCCGCCAGGGTTTCCGGGTAAGGGACCAGGGTTTTCTCATGGGCCGATACGACAAGATCGTGCTCTGGCGCGACCTTGTCGGGCTGCAAACTCTCAGAACATCATTTTACGTTTTAGAAATCCAAAGAGGGACTGAATGCCTCCAAGAAAAAGGACCAAAAAGGAAAAGTCCTCCCATGGCGGCGCCATTGTCGGCTTCGAGGAAAAACGTCGGTATCCAGCGACCTGGGGACGGCATATCCCGATATGAAGGGACTTAAGTTAGCGAAATCTCAAGTATATGCGGGCGTTCGCCGGCGCCTGGCGGAACCCCGAAATCGTGCAAGGAACACTTGCACAAATCGGTCGTTACCAAAACATTACCCTGTTGGATACTCTTGATTCCATACCATGAAACCCGAAGACCAAGCTCGAGAAACCATCGACAAGCTTTTGACCCAGGCCGGCTGGGTTGTTACGGACATGCGTCACGCGGACATCGCCTCCCACCGCGGGGTTGCGATCACGGAATTCGGCCTGAATCCCGGGCATGGCACGGCGGATTACATGTTGTATGTCGACGGCAAGGCGGCCGGGGTCATCGAGGCCAAGGCCGCGGGCGCCACGCTCACCGGGGTGGAGATCCAATCCGACAAATATACCAAGGGTGTTTGGGCTTCTTTGCCCGCTTGGGCAAGGCCCTTACCCTTCGCCTACCAAAGCACGGGAATCGAGACCCGCTTTACCAACGGTCTGGATCCCGAGGCCCGGTCACGGCCGGTCTTTGCCTTTCATCGTCCGGAAACTTTGGCCCTTTGGTTGGAAGAGGGCTTGAGCCTTCATGCCGAAACGGGACCGGAGTACCTCAAGCAAGGCAAGACCTTCCTGGCGCGCATGAACCATATGCCTCCGTTAATTGAAACGGGGCTTTGGCCCCCTCAAATTCGGGCCATTAAAAACTTAGAAAAATCCCTGGCCCAAAATCACCCCCGGTCCTTGATTCAAATGGCCACCGGCAGCGGCAAGACCTTTACGGCCATCAGCATTCTCTATCGCTTGATTAAATTCGCCGGCGCCCGGCGCATTCTTTTCTTGGTGGATCGAGGCAATTTGGGCCGCCAGACCCATAAAGAATTCCAGCAATACCTCTCGCCCTACAATAATTTTAAATTCACAGAAGAATTCATCGTGCAGCGGATGAGTTCCAATCAATTGGATAAATCGGCGCGGGTCTGCATCAGCACCATTCAGCGTATGTTCTCCTTGTTAAAGGGGGAAGAGCTGGACGAGTCCCTGGAGGAAGAATCCCTTTTCGACCACACCCGTCTTTTTAAAGAGCCCGTCCCCGTCGAGTACAACCCCAAGATCCCCATCGAGACCTTCGATATCATCGTCACCGACGAGTGCCATCGCTCGATTTACAATCTGTGGCGCCAGGTCTTGGAATATTTCGACGCCTCGCTCGTTGGCCTGACGGCCACCCCCAGCATGCAGACCTTGGGATTTTTCAACCAAAACCTGGTGATGGAATACGGGCATGAGCAGGCGGTGGCCGACGGGGTCAATGTCAATTACGACGTCTATCGCATCCACACAGAGATCACCTCCGGCGGGGCCAGGGTCGAGGCGGGCGTTTACGTGGACAAAAGGCACCGTGAGACCCGCCAGGTACGCTGGGAACAGTTGGACGAGGACCTGGCCTACCAGGCCAATCAATTGGACCGCGACGTCGTGGCGGTAGATCAAATTAGAACCGTCATTCGCACCTTCCGCGACCGCCTATTCACCGAGATCTTTCCGGGGCGCACCGAGGTCCCCAAGACCCTCATCTTCGCGAAGGATGACAGCCATGCCGAGGACATCGTGAAGATCGTCCGGGAGGAGTTCGGCAAGGGTAACGAGTTTGCGCAAAAGATCACCTATCGCACGACGGGGCGCAAACCCGAGGAGCTGATCGCCGAGTTTCGGAACAGCTATTTCCCGCGCATCGCGGTGACCGTGGACATGATCGCCACCGGCACGGATATCAAACCCTTGGAGATCGTCTTGTTCATGCGTTCGGTGAAATCGCGGAGCTTTTTCGAGCAGATGAAGGGTCGCGGCGTGCGGGTGGTGGACCAAGACACCCTGCGCGGCGTCACCCCGGACGCGAAGGTCAAGGATCACTTCGTCATTGTCGACGCGGTCGGTGTTTGCGAACAGGATAAGACCGAATCTCGGCCCCTCGAAAAGCGCCCCAACGTCAGTTTCGAGAAGCTGCTCCAGGCCGTGGCGCTGGGCAACACCGAAGAAGAGGTCGTCTCTTCCTTGGCGGGCCGCCTGGCACGGTTGGCCAAAAGCCTTCCGGCCCGGGACCAGGCCAAGGTCGAGAAGGCGACCGGGGGAAGAGGGCTCGGGGAATTGGCCTCGGATCTCTTGGCCGGCATCGATCCCGACCGGCAAGCCGAGTCGGCGCCCGGGCAGGCCCCAGCCGAGCCCGGTGCGGCCTTGCGGGCTGCGCTTCGGCCATTTCACAATCCCGACCTGAGGGACCTCTTGATCGAGTTGAAGCGGGAGAGCGAGCAGGTGATCGACACGGTCAGCAAGGACCGGGTCTTGGAGGCGGGGTTCAATGCCGAGGCCTTGGAACGCGCCAAAGACACGGTCCAATCCTTCGAGCGATTCCTCCAAGAGCACAAGGACGAGATCACCGCCCTGCAGGTCCTCTACAGCAAGCCATACCGCGTTCGCCTGCGCTTCCAAGATATCGAGGAATTGGCCGAGATCATCCGGCGTCCGCCCCATCATTGGACCCAGGACAAGTTATGGGAAGCCTATGCCGCCCTGGAAAAATCCAAGGTAAGGGGCGCCGGCGCCCATCACATCTTGAGTGACTTGGTCTCCTTGGTCCGCTATGCCAGCCATCAAGAAAACGAATTGGTTCCCTTTCCCGAAAGGGTCCAGGCCAACTTCAAGGCCTGGCTGGGGGCGCAGGAGAAAAACGGCGCCCGATTCACCGACGAGCAACGGCGCTGGCTGGAGATGATCCGCGACCACATTGCCGCCAACGTCAGCATCGAGGCGGAAGACTTCGATTACGCGCCCTTTGCCCAGCAAGGCGGTCTGGGGAAGGTGCATGAGGTCTTTGGCGATAAGCTGAATGTCATCCTGGAGGAGTTGAATGAAACGCTCGCGGCTTAAAACTGTGAAAGCGGCTCCCAAGAAAGCGAAGGCCGTCAAAGCGGAGGGTTTCGAGGAAGTCGTCGCGATGATCCAGGCCTCCAAGCGCCGGGCCTTGCAGGCGGTGAATACGGAACTCATCGATCTCTACTGGAGGGTCGGCGAGTACATCAGTCGCAAGATCGAGACGGCGGCTTGGGGCGAGGGGGTAGTCGACAACCTAGCGGCCTTTATCGCGAAATGCCATCCCGAGATCAAAGGGTTTACCCGGCGAAATCTCTTTCGGATGCGGCAGTTCTTCGAGACCTACCGACACGATAAAAAAGTGTCACCACTGGTGACACAATTGCCCTGGACACACAACCTGCTCATTTTGAGCCGTTGCAAGCGGCCCGAGGAGCGGGAATTTTATTTAAGACTTTCTCTGCGCGAAGGTTGGGGAAAACGGGATCTGGAACGGCAGCTCGCGGGAGCCTTGTTCGAGCGGGCGGTCTTGTCGCCGCCAAAAGTGTCACCGGTGGTGAGACAATTGCACCCCGGGGCCACCAATGTCTTCAAAGACAGCTATCTGCTTGATTTTCTGGACCTTCCAGACGGTCATTCCGAGCAAGAATTAGAGGGTGCCCTGGTTTCTAATTTAAGGCAGTTTCTCACGGAGTTGGGGGCAGATTTCGCCTTCGTGGGGGAGCAGGTTCGCCTCCAAGTGGGAAAGAAGGATTACGCCTTGGACCTGCTCTTCTTTCATCGCGGCCTAAATTGCCTGGTGGCGATCGAGCTGAAGATCGACGAGTTCAAGCCGGAATACCTGGGCAAGCTGGAGTTTTACCTGGAGGCCCTGGATCGCGACGTCCGCAAGCCCCACGAGAAGCCCTCGATCGGGGTCTTGCTGTGCGCGACCAAGGATACGGAGGTGGTGGAGTACGCGCTGAGCCGTTCGCTCTCGCCGGCCTTGATTGCGGAGTATCAGACGAAGTTGCCGGAGAAGAGGTTGTTGCAGAGGAAGTTGCATGAGTTTTACTTATTGGCGGAGCCGGGAAAAATGAAAGTAATTGGAAGAAATCAGGTATTAAAGGTCAATAAGAAAAGAAATAAATTATTTGTTCAAAAAAATGCCAAGTAAACAAAAATTAGGATTGGTTATTAATAGCAACATGAAAATGGATGTTTGTGGCTATTGGAAAAATGCGCGTCTCGATGAAATAGGAGAGGTGATTTTAGGTCAATCTCCGCCTGGAGAGACTTATAATTTAGAGCAAGAAGGCCTTCCCTTTTTCCAGGGTAAAGCCGAGTTTGGAGATCTTTACCCGACTCCAATTAAATGGTGTTCCAAGCCAAAAAAAATTGCAGAACCAGATGATGTGCTTATTTCGGTTAGGGCCCCAGTTGGTCCAACCAATCTTAGTCCTTCTCGGGCCTGCATAGGTCGAGGGCTGGCGGCCATTCGGCCTAAAGAAGGGATGCCTTCCAAATATTTACTTTATGCACTTCGTGCGACAGTAGATTTTTTGACCGAAAAAGCAACTGGTTCTACTTTTGAAGCGATCAATGGAAAGGACCTGAAATCACATATTATCCCAGTTGCTCCACCTTATGGCCAGGTTAGGATAGTTGAGGAAATCGAAAAACAATTCACCCGCCTAGATGCAGGAATCGCGGCCCTCAAACGAGCTCAATCCAACCTCAAGCGCTACCGAGCCGCCGTCCTCAAAGCCGCCTGCGAAGGCCGCCTAGTCGAGTCAGACGTTACAAAATGGAAAAAAGTTCAGCTCAAAGAAGTAATCGGGTCAATGAAGAATGGTATATATAAACCTCGCAGCTCATATGCTGAACGCGGAGTCGCATGCCTAAGGATGTATAATATTGAGAATGGAAAGATTGTTTGGAAAGACATAAAGCGAATGAATCTCAGCTCTAAGGAGATTGATGAATATCAACTCCTGTCTGGTGACTTGCTAGTAAATCGGGTGAATAGTCGTGAATTGGTCGGGAAAAGTGCCCCCATCCTACCTGGAATAGAAAAATGTGTATTTGAAAGTAAGAACATTCGAATCCGTCTTAAGCATGATTTGGCAGATTATAGATTTATAGGTTTTGTGATGAGTGTTTATGGCCCGATTCACTTTAGTAGGAATGCACAGCAAGTCGTAGGGATGGCCTCAATAAGTCAATCCCAAATCGGTTCAATCGAATTGTCGCTGCCTTCATTAATCGAACAGAAAAGGATTGTTGCGGAAGTTGATAGGCGTTTGAGTGTCATTGAGGAATTGGAGGCATTATATGTCGTCAACATGAAACGAGCAAATCGATTAAGACAAGCAATTCTTCAATCGGCATTCATGGGTGAGCAAAGTTAATCCTGCTTTCGAAATTAGTTTAATTCAAAATGAGCAGGCTGAGTAATGGGAAAAATTAAAAATCCAATACAATTTTCACGGGCTTTTAAAATCTCAGATAAAAAACTTTATTCTCTTGGAGTTTTGGATCCCACTCTTAATGTCGATGCAAAGCTGTTTATTGATCCTCTCCTTCTGAAACTAAGTCGGCACCCTGAATTAAAAAAGGCTGATAAAACTTACCGAGAATATTTTTCTACTATAATTAAATTACTAGCAGCCTCTAAGAAGGAAAATGATGCTCCTTGGAGAGCGGCATATAAAAAATTACTTTTTAGGGAAATAAAAGGGACCTGTTTAGGTTATGGTGCTGCATCCATTAGCGGAAATGGTTTTGGCCCCAGATTAACATCTAAAATAACTGCAACAGCTAAAGAGATAATAGATTTAGGTATAACAGATCCAGACCTTTTTTGGTCACTACCTTTATTGGAGGAAAATGTCGGTCCAGATCTAATTAGTGACATGACGACAAATATTATTCTGCGAGACTTATTAAGTTTTAATGAAAGGATAATAAAAAAATTAAAAATTCCAAATCAGACATTTGTAATTAATGGAATTACGGTTAATTTACCTCGCAATCCGACGGAATCAACACTTACTCCTGTGATACTTGTGCCAATGGATATCCTGAGAGACCTTCCGATAGCTAATGATTGGTCTGAAGTGTGTGATGCTGCGCATAAAAATGCGGGCCTAAGAGAAAGGGTTAATGAGTTAATTGCGGAAATCTGGTTGGCAAAAACTAGAAAACAAAAGGAAGAGATTCGGCAAAAAGCTTTGGAAACTCAAGAGTCATTTGAAACAGTTCTGGATCTTATTCATGAAGTACAACCTACTCCCTATAATGTTAAAGAAGACCCGGAAGGTATATTTACTTGGCGGAATATCCGCGAATCTATTGCCGTCAAATTCCCTTTAAATCTAAAAAAACCAAGAGTGCTAAATTTAGATGAAGTATATGGAATTGTTCTGAAGATAATACAGCAATTTCAGCACCTGATAGAAGCAAGGGGTCTTTCCCGCGAGCTATGGCACAAAGGCAAAAAACGAGGCGAAAAATCTGTTCAGCGAATATTCTTTGCCGTTGCCGACAGTTACTGTCAGGCAAATAATTTAGATGTAAGCCCCGAAATTGACACTGGAACAGGGGAGATAGATTTCAAATTTTCACAGGGATATGAAAATAGGGTGCTAGTAGAAGTTAAATTGTCCGATAACCCAAAATTGTTGCCAGGATACACCAAGCAACTCGAAGCCTATAGGTTGGCGGAAAAGTCCATGAAAGGGATTTATATCGTTATTGATGTCGGCCGAATGGGGAAAAAGGATGAACAATTAATTAAGCTTAAAAATGAACAAACTGAACATAAATTGCCAGCATCAGAAATAGTCTTTATTGATGGGCAAATTAAGGAATCAGCCAGTAGATTGTAAAACATGACTTCCACTACGCAAATTACCCAAAAACTCTGGAACTACTGCAACACACTCCGCGACGACGGCCTCTCCTACGGCGACTACGTCGAGCAACTCACTTATTTGCTCTTCCTCAAGATGTCCGACGAACGGACGAAATCGCCATATAATCAGCCGAGCCCCATCCCCGCAAAATTCAACTGGCCCTCCCTATTAAAGAGAGACGGCGACGACCTCTTCGATCACTACCGCCATGCCCTTGAAATTCTGGGCAACGAAAAGGGCCTGCTTGGGCTGATCTTCAACAAGGCCCAGAATAAAATCCAAGACCCCGCCAAGCTGCGTCGCCTGATCGTCGACCTGATCGACAAGGAAAACTGGTCTTCTTTGAGCGCCGACGTGAAGGGCGATGCCTACGAAGGGCTCTTGGAGAAGAACGCCCAAGACACAAAGTCGGGGGCCGGGCAGTACTTCACGCCGCGCGCCCTGATCCAGGGGATCGTGGAGGTCATTCAGCCGCGTCCCAACGAGACCATCTGCGACCCCGCCTGCGGCACCGGGGGTTTTCTCCTGGCGGCTCATGACTACTTGGTGGCCAAAAATCCCAACCTGTCCAAGGCGGAGAAGAGGAAGCTAAAAGAAAACACCTTCAAGGGCTTCGAGCTCGTGCAAAGCGTGGCGCGGCTCTGCGCGATGAATCTGCTCCTTCACGGCATCGGCAGCCAGGACTACGAGCCCATTGCAGTGGTAGATTCCCTCGCCGCCGAGCCCAGCGAGCGTTTCGACATCGTCCTGACCAATCCGCCCTTCGGAAAGAAAAGCAGCATCACGATCGTGGGAGAGGAGGGCAAGGTCTCCAAAGAGAAGGACAGCTATGAGCGAACGGACTTTTGGGCCACCACCTCCAACAAACAGTTGAATTTCTTGCAGCACGTCAAATCCCTGCTCAAGATCAACGGCCGTGCGGCGGTGGTGGTGCCCGACAACGTCCTCTTTGAAGGCGGGGCCGGCGAGACGATACGCCGAAAGCTCCTCCATGAATGCGACGTGCACACCCTGTTGCGTCTGCCGACCGGGCTTTTCTACGCCCAAGGGGTCAAGGCCAATGTCCTGTTTTTCGACCGGAAGGAAGCGGGCGAAAAGCCCTGGACCCAAAAGCTATGGATCTACGACCTGCGCACGAACCTGCATTTCACCCTCAAGGAAAATCCGCTCAAGCGTTCCCATCTGGACGAATTCGTGGCCTGCTACAACGTCAAAAATCGCCGCCAAAGGAAGGAAAAGGAACGCTTCAAGGCCTTCACCTACGAGGATCTCCTCAAACGGGATAAAATCAACCTGGATATCTTTTGGCTCAAGGACGAGAGCCTCGAAGAATCCGCCAACCTCCCGGCCCCCGAAGTCATCGCCCAAGAGATCGTTACGGATCTCGAGGCCGCCTTGGAGCAGTTTTCATTGATTTCCGAGGATTTGGGCCGCGAAAGAAGGCCTGGATAACTTTGCTTGCCTTGACAATCTATAGCTTAAGGCCGACAATTTTTTGATGCTGCCGCGACTGACCAGGCTGTTTCTCTTCACGGGCACCGCGATGTGGCTGCTGCTTGGCGGTTGCAGCTCCTCCAACAACCCCGAGGGGGCCGCCGGCGCGGGCTCCGGCGGCGAGTCGAAGGCCCCGCAAGCGCCCGAAAATGCGCCCGCCGCGCCGGGCGCGGCCGTCAACCGCATCGAAAAAACCGGCCAGCTTACCTACAAGCTCTACCTGCAACCCGAAGCCAACGCCGCCAACCGCAAGGGCCTGGTCCTCTTCGGCGCCGGCAACGACGAGAACGACCCCGCCACCGGCAGCCTCGACGGCGCCCTCGAGAACAGCGTGGCCGGCGAGCTGGCGAAGCTCGGCTACGTCGCCGCGATCGTCGCCTATCGCGACCAGCCGCCCTTGGTGCCCAACGACGGCGGGGCCTCCTGGAATCGCAACAGTGAGATGCTAGCCGCCGACATGAGCCAGGTCGCCGACGCCGTCATCGCCTCCGTCGGCGGCGGCCTCAGCCGCGGGCGCGTCCTCACCGGCGGCGTTTCCTACGCCTCCTATTCGCTGCTCACCAACATCTCCATGAACAATACCCCGCTCGCGGACACGCGGGGCCTCTTGGCCGCCTGCGGTGCGACCGGGGATTACGAGGCCAAAAACTTGAAGATCCCCGTCTTCAGCCTGAATTGCTCCGGCAATCCCGAGGGCGATTACCACGGCCAGGGCCTGATCGACCGCATCGGCGATCCGAAGCTCAAGGCCGACAGCGGCTTCTTTACCGACCCCGCCTGTAACAGCCACTGCGGCGGCGCCCTGGGCACCTGGATCTCCAAGCTCGTCGAACGCGCGCAGCTTTGGCTGCCCTAGAATCCTTCTCCCCGCGCTTACTGTGGACCCCACAACTATCGGCGATATACTCACCCTTCTTTCCGCTTGCATTTTCCCGGACTTCGCAGAAAATAACCCTCGCTTCCCCCCCACAAGGAGGTTCCGATGAAACAGGCCGCAGTCTTCGTTTTGTCCGCCGTCACCCTCGCGCTCTTTGCCCCCGCCGCACAGGCCTTCGATCCGGGCGCCTGCCATCCCGACATCGAAAAATACTGCAAAAACGAAAAAATCGCCGACGGCGAGCTCAAGGCCTGCCTCAAGAAGCACCTGGCCCAG
>SZOV01000030.1 GCA_030263375.1 Deltaproteobacteria bacterium PRO3 | reverse complement strand
TAGGGTCAGGTAGTAGAAGACGTCCTCCTGCTCGACGAACATCCGCTGCAGTCCCTCCTGCACGATCACCGCGATCTCGTAGGCGAAGGCGGGGTGGTAGGCGCGGATGTTCGGCACCGTGCTGGCCAGGAGGTGGCTGTGGCCGTCCTGGTGCTGGAGGCCCTCGCCGGCGAGCGTGGTGCGGCCCTCGGTGGCGCCGCAGAGGAAACCGCGGCCGCGCATGTCGCCGAAGGCCCAAAACTGGTCGCCGGTGCGCTGGAAGCCGAACATCGAGTAGAAGAGGTAGATCGGGATCATCGGCTCGCCGTGCACGGCGTAGGCGGTGCCCGCGGCGGTGAAGGAGGCGGTCGCACCCGCCTCGGTGATGCCCTCTTCGAGGACCTGGCCCTCCTTCGATTCGTGGTAGTAGAGCAGCATGTTCTTGTCGACGGGCTCGTAGAGTTGGCCGAGCGAGGAGTAGATCCCGACTTGGCGGAACAGGGGATCGAGGCCGAAGGTGCGGGCCTCGTCGGGGATGATCGGGACGATGCGCCTGCCGATCTTCTTGTCGCGCAGCAGGAGGTTGAGCAGGCGGCCGAAGGCCATCGTGGTCGAGACGGCCTTGTCCTGCGTGCCCTCCAGGAATTCCCTGAGAGAATCGAGCGTCGGCACCTCGAGGGGCTTCTTGCGGACCCGGCGTAGGGGCAGGGGGCCGCCCAATTTTTCACGGCGCTCCAGCAGGTATTGGATCTCCGGCCCCTTCGGGTCGGGGCGGTAGAAGGGGACGTCGCCCAGCTTGGAGTCGGGGATCGGGATCTCGAAGCGGTCGCGGAAGAGCTTCAGCTCCTGCTCGTTGAGCTTCTTCTGCTGGTGGGTGACGTTGCGGCCCTCGCCGGCCTCGCCCAGCCCGTAGCCCTTGATCGTCTTGGCGAGGATTACGGTCGGGCCGCCGCGGTGCCGGGTCGCGGCGTGGTAGGCGGCGTGGACCTTGTCGGGATCGTGGCCGCCGCGGCGCAGTTTTTGGATCTGCTCGTCGCTCAAGTGCTCGACCATCGCGAGCAGCTCGGGGGAAACGCCGAAGAAGTCCTTACGAGTATAGGAGCCGGGCTCGACGGAGTACTTTTGATAGTGCCCGTCCAAGGCCTCGTGCATCCGCTTCACCAAGAGGCCGTGGACGTCCTTCTCGAGCAGCGGGTCCCAGTCGGAGCCCCAGATCACCTTGATCACGTTCCAGCCGGCGCCGCGGAAGACGGCCTCGAGCTCTTGGATGATCTTTCCGTTGCCGCGCACCGGCCCGTCGAGGCGCTGGAGATTGCAGTTGACGACGAAGGTGAGGTTGTCAAGGCCCTCGCGCGCGGCGATCGAGAGCGAGCCCAGGGCTTCGGGTTCGTCGGTCTCGCCGTCGCCTAAGAAGGCCCAGACGCGCGAGTCGGAGGTGTCCTTGATCCCGCGCGCCTGCAGGTAGCGGTTGAAGCGTGCCTGGTAGATGGCGGCCAGCGGCGAGAGGCCCATCGAGACGGTGGGGTATTCCCAAAAATCGGGCATCAGCCAGGGGTGCGGGTAAGAGGAGAGGCCGCCGCCCTTCTCCAGCTCGCGGCGGAAGTTCTCGAGCTGGGCCAAGTTGAGCCGGCCCTCGAGGAAGGCCCGGGCGTAGATCCCCGGGGCGGCGTGGCCCTGGATGTAGACCTGGTCGCCGGAGCGGTCGTGGTTTTTTCCGCGAAAGAAATGGTTGAAGGCCACCTCGTAGAGCGTGGCCGCGGAGGCGAAGGTCGAGATGTGGCCGCCGATGCCGGGGTATTTCTTGTTCGCCCGCACCACCATGGCCATGGCGTTCCAGCGGACCAGGCTGCGGATCCGCCACTCGATGGCGCCGTCGCCGGGATAGGGCGGTTGGGCGCTCAAGGGTATCGTGTTGACGTAGGGGGTGTTGAGGATCGGCGGGTAGGCCGCGCCGCCCTGCGCCGCGCGCTCCAGGAGCTTGCCCAAGAGAAAGCGCACACGCTCTTTGCCCTGGCTTTGCAGCACCGCGTCGAGGGAATGAAGCCAGTCTTCGGTCTCTCGGGGATCCGTATCGCGATGTTCCGGCGGCTTGTTCATGCCGGGTCAGTGTATCACGGTCCTCAATAAATCTAAAAGAATGTAGGGAGAACCTTGTGTTCGCCCTTGTGCAGGGATGGGGAGGGCGAACACAAGGTTCGCCCCTACGCCGCTTCTTTCTTCTTGCAGAAAATCCCATCCAGGCTGACCGGCCCGGCGCCGCGCATGATGAAGTAGAGGGCCACCATCGCCAAGGTCAGCGGGTACTCGAAACCACCGTCCTTCGCGAAGAGGCCGTTCTTCAGGTGGACGTGCAGCACCGCGACCGCCATGGTGCAGAAGACGCCGAAGGCCGCCACGGGCGTGAGCAGTCCGACGATCAGGCCCAGGCCGCCGCCGAGCTCGCCGGCGATGGCCAAATAGACGCCCGCCTTCGGGATGCCCATCGCGCCGAATTGCTCGACGGTGGCGTTCAGGTTTTGCAATTTATCCCAGCCGTGCGCGGCCATGATGATGCCGGTGGAGATGCGCAGCAGGGTCAAGGCAAGGGGCTCCAAGCGACTTCGAATCGACATAGGTACCTCCCAAGAATGGTTGCAGACCCTTAGAAATATGAATGCGGCCGAGAAAAGAGTCCACTATTAAGTGGAAGCGGCGTCCGCGGCCCGGTGCTTGGCCCGGCGGCGCACCAACAGGGACATGACGGCGGGGAGGAAGGCGATCCCCGCCACGGTGCAGCAGGTCAGGCCGATCACGACGATCCGGCCCAGCGAGGCCAGGCCTTGGTGGTTGGCGAAGGCCAGGCCGACGAAGGAGGTGACCGAGTCGAGGTAGGTGATGAGCAGGGCCTTGCCTGTGGACTTGAACAGGAAATCGATCCCGCGGCCGCCCTCCTCGCGGAAGCGGTGCAGGATGTGCACCCCGTTGTCGGCCCCGATGCCGAGGATCATCGGCAGGGCGATCATGTTGGCGGTGTTGAAGGAGATCTTGAGCCAAGACATCAGGCCGAAGAGGGAGAAGACGCCGATCACCAGCGGCAGCGAGGCGAGCAGGGAATAGCGCAGGGAGCGGAACTCGATCAGGAAGATCAGGAAGATCGCCAACGCGGAGTAGAAGCCCGCCTTGAAGTAGTCCTTGCGCACCAGCCGCAGGATCTCGAAGAACATGACCGGCGGCCCGGTCACCTCGGGGCTGACCTGGCGCAGGTCCGTGACGAAGACCTCCAGTTGGGCCCGCTCCCAGATATTCACCTTGGGGAAGGCGTAGACCGCGTAAGTCCCGTCGGCGGCGAGGAAGCGCTCGCGGATTTCCTTCGGCACCTGGTCGAGAGCCATCGGCGGTGCCGCAGCGGCCGCGCGCAGCATCCCGCGCACGGCGGGGAAGAAGCGGTTTTGGAAATCGTCCAGTTGCGGCGCCAAGAAGGAGGTCTCGAGCATCTTGCGCGTGGCCGCATCGCCGGAACTTTCGGGGAATTTCTTCAAGATCGCGTCGATGGTTTTCGGCCGCCTCGAGGTTGCGGCGCAGGCGCTCGAGCTCGGCGCGCAGCCTCGCGGGGTCGGGCGGGGAGAGCGGCGCTTCAGGCAGGCCGGCGATGGCGCGGCGCAGGGCCTGCCCGGTAATCGCGGTGACCCCGCCCTCGGGGAAGATGTCGCCCAGCCACTCTACCCGCTGCACGGTGGGCAGGGCCTTGGCCGCTTGGGCGAGGCGCTCGGCCTCTTCCAGCGATCCGGTCATGAAGATCCCCGCGCGCGGCGAGAGCGAGGTCTCGATCAGTTTTTTTTCATAACGCACCGCCTCGGTGTCCTTCGCCTGCAGGTTGAGCAGGTTGTTGTCGAAGGCGACGCCGTGCCGGGGGCTGTAGAACATGTAAGCGCCCCACAGGCCGACCGCGCTGACCGCCAGGATCACCCAAACGGCGTGATTGTGGACGGCACTGCGCAGGGCGAGCATCCAGGGCTTGAGCGGCGGCTCGGCCAGCTCGCCGGCGCCCTTGAGCAGCTCGGGCGAGCGGCGGCGGTCGTACAGCAAAAGAAAGGCGGGGAGGACGAAGAGCATACCGGAGGCCGAGAGCAGGACCCCGGTACCGGCGATCAGGCCCAGCTCGGCGAAGCCCTTCAGCTCGACGAAAATCGTTGCGTAGAAGGCGGCCGCGGTCGTGAGGGCGGAGGTGCCGATGTTGCCGAAGACGTGGGCGATGGTCTCCTCGATCGCCGCGGGGACGCCGCGGCCGCGGCGCAGTTCCTCCTCATAGCGCGCGACGACATGGACGCCGTAATAGGTTCCTTGGCCGACCAGAATGACGACGAAGGCCAGCGAGAAGAGGTTGAGATGCCCGATCGCCAGGGTCGTGAAGCCGAAGACCCAGGTCAGGGCGAGGTTGAGGGTGAGCAATCCCAAAAAGGGCCGCGCGAAGGAATGAAAGGCCAGGATGAAGATCAACGCCGTCGAGGTGTAAGCGAAGATGCTGGCCAGGGTCATGTCCTTCTGGCTGATCTGAAATTGGTCGCTGTTGAGGGCCGGCCCGCCGGTGACGCCGATCTTGACGCCGGGGAAGCGACCCTCCACCGCCGGGATCTCCTCCCGCACCCATTTCAAGAGCTTTTGGTCGACCTTGTAGTCCTGTTTGCGGTCGGCGGGCCGGATGAACATGACGTGCATCTTCCGGTCGTCGGTGCGCAGGTAGCCCTCGTCGTCGATGCTGGCACGTTCTTCGGGGCCGGTTTCGAGGCGCGTCGTGATCGCCTCGGCGCTCAGCTCTTGGCCGTCCAGGAAGTCGCGGAGCAGGAAGACGGGCTGCAGCAGCTTGCGGAATTCCTGCGCCGCGTCCGCGCCGGGCGGGGCGCCCTTTTTCATCCCGGCCTCGAGGGACTCGTTGAGGAAGGCGAGAAAGCCGCTGAAGTTATGCGCCTGAAAGAGGGCGCGGATGCCGCCGTCCGGCGCCTGGGCCTGGAGCAGCAGCGCCTTGGCTTGGGTCTCCGAGAGGAATTGGAAGGCGTGCTGCTTGAAGAGGCTCAAGTCGATCTTGTAGAAGACGTCCTGGACGTAGCCCTGGGGATCGGCCTTCAGCCGCCCGGCGAGGGCGTCCATCGCGGCCTGGCGCTGGGCGGGCTTTTCGCCCTCGAAGACGAGGATCAGGGACTCGACGGCGCCGAATTTTTTGGTGTAACTGAGGAAGCGCTGGTTGACGGGCGTGTCCTCGGAGTAGAGGTCCAGGATCCCGGTCTGGGTCTTCAAGTAGGCGATCGAGACCCAGAGGCTTAAGGCCGTGACGAGGAAGGCCAGGGCCACCACGGTCTTCGGGCGGCGGTTGAGCCAGCGGGCGTAGCGGCGGAGGAGGCGGTCTCGCATCGGCCAAGGCTGTAAGCCGCGAGGTGGGTATTGTCAAGATGACTGAAAACATTCGCGATTATGATTATTCTTTTCCTGAGGAGCTGGTGGCCCAGGAGCCGCCGGCCGAGCGCGGGGCCTCGCGCCTGATGGTGCTGCGGCGCGCCGCCCAGGGCGTGGAACATGCGCGCTTCGCGGAGCTCCCGCGCTACTTGCGGCCCGGCGACCTGGTCGTGGCCAACGACACCTCGGTCCTGGCCTGCCGGCTCTTCGCGCGTAAGCCGACGGGAGGGAAGGTCGAGGTCTTCCTGCTGCGCGCGACGGCGCCTTTGGAGTGGTCGGTCTTTCTCTCGCCGGCGCGCGGGCTGGCGGAGGGACAGCGCCTGCCGCTCTTCTCGCGGGCCTCCGAGGCGGGGTCGGGGATCGCGGTGCAGCTGGTTTCGCTTAAGGAAGGGGAGTTTCGCGTGCGCTTCGATTCTGAAGCGGAGGAGAGGTTCGCCTTCGAGCGCCTGGGCGAGATGCCGCTGCCGCCCTACATCGCTAGGTTGGCGCCGCGCGCCGCGGACCGCGAGCGCTACCAGACCGTCTTCGCCCGCCGGGCCGGCGCGGTCGCCGCGCCGACGGCGGGCCTGCATTTCACCGAGGCGATGCGGGAGCGGCTGCGGGAGGCGGGGGCGGAATGGGCGACGGTCACGCTGCACGTGGGCGCGGGGACCTTTCTGCCGGTGAAGACCGAGAACATCGCCGAGCACAAGATGCACGCGGAGCATTACGAGATTTCCGAAGAAACCCTCACGGCCCTGCGCCGCTGCCGGCAGCGCGGCGGGCGCGTCCTCGCGGTGGGGACGACCTCGTTGCGCGCGCTGGAGAGCTGGGCCCTGACGGGCCGGACCGCGGGGGAGACCGAGCTCTTCGTCCGGCCGGGCTTCGAGTTCCGCTGCGTGGATTTATTGCTGACCAATTTTCACCAGCCCAAGTCGACGCTGCTCATGCTGGTGAGCGCGCTGGCGGGGCGGGAGTTCATCCTCAGGGCCTACCGGGATGCGATCGAGCGGGAGTATCGCCTGTTCAGCTATGGGGACTGCATGCTGATTCTGCCGTAGGGGAGAACACAAGTTCATCCCTACAGGGCCGTCAGTCGATCCAAAATTTCCAACATGACCTCCTCGTCGTAATAGCAGGGCTTTCCGGCCAAGACCCGGTCGCGAAACCACGCCAGGTCCTTCGCGAAGAGACCGCCGCCCATCGTCCCCGTCTTCAAGGCGACGGGGCCCCGCTCGCATTCCGCGACCAAGCTGCGTCGGCGCGGCAGCCCCGCGAGGCGTTCTTCGGTGAAACCCAGGATCCCGCCCTCCGGAAATCGAAGGTGAAGGTGCAGCGAAAAGCCCTCCGGCTTCGCCTCGGCCCGCGCCGACTCGATCGCGAAAGGACCGAAGAGGTCTGCGACCTGCACCAGGCGAGAGACCGCCAAGAAGGGATAAGGGCCGGTATAAGCGGTATCGGCGAGCCTTTCGTTCCAGCCACCCTGAAAGAGATACTCGCCCTTGACCAGTCGGCCCGCCCGCGCGACCTCGGCCTTGAGCTGGCGATGTTCCTCGGAGAGCAGTGCGATGTGCTCGACGTGCAGGACCCGGCCGGCCTTGCTCGCCAAATCAAAAAGCCCGCGGGCCCGGGCCCCGCTCAGGGCGAGCGGGTAGTCGCAGAGGACGTGCTTTCTGGCATTGAGTCCGGCTTCGACCAGGTCGGCGTGGGCGGTATTTTCGGTGGAGATCGCCAAGGCCTGCACGGTGGGGTCTCGCAGGACCTCCGAAAGCAGCCGATCCCCGGCCCCCGGCCGCCGCGAGACCCGTGCGACCAGCTCGACGCCCTCGACCTCGGCGCAGGCCCGCTCCCGCGAGCGGCCCGCCGAGCCCATGCCGACCAGCGCGAGGGTGAGCGGCGCCGGGCCCGTCATGCGCGTCCCCGGGCGGCGATCCGCGAGCCGACCCGGACCTCCGCGAAGCTGAACAAGGTGTAGAGACAGGCCACGGCGATCAGGCTGGCCCCCGTGGGAAAGGCGTAGATGAAGGAAAAGTAATAGCCCAGGGGCGGGATCACCGCCCCCAGCAGGATCGAGATCGCGAAGGCCTCGCGCATCCCGTGGGCGCCCTTCAGGCTGATCAGCGGCGGGATCACCATCAAGGCGAAGACCGGGAGACTGCCGAGGGTCTTGAGATTGAAGGTGATGCCCAGGGTCAGCGTGAAGTAGAGCAGCATCGTCCAAAGCTTGGCGGGGACGCCCTTGACGCGCATGAACTCGGGATCGGCGCTGGTGTAAAGGAATTCCCGGCGGAAGAAAAAGTGGGCCGCGAAGAGCAGCACGGTGACGCCGGCGATCACCTTGAGGTCGAAGGCGGTGACCGCGACCGCGTTGCCGAAGAGCAGGTCGTCGACGCCGTGGTGCCCCTCCGCGACTCGGTCGGCCAGCAGAATCGTGAGCCCCGAGGCGGCGACGTAGAGGAATCCGATCAGGCTCTCGTCGGGGATGCGCCGCGCGCGGCGCAGCCAGGCGAAGAGCAGGGTGGCGAGCAGAGCGACGCCCAGGCCCGTCAGAAGGGAGACGGACGAGTCGTGCAGCGAGATCCCGAGGGCGCCGGCGATGAAGAAGGAGAGGAAGATCCCGAAACTGGCGCCCTGGGCTATCCCTAAGCTGATGAAGACGATTCGGTTGAGCAGGATGTAGACGCCCAGGCCCGAGGCGAGCAGGCCGCAGAGCAGGCCGGCCAGGAGGGGCTCGCGCCACAGTCCCCAGCCCGCGAAAAAGGAGAGCGTCTCCTCCGGCCGCAGGCGGTAGCCGGCGAAGATCAGGCCTGCCGTGATCAGGCTATAAAAAATGAACCTGAAGTAGATCGTTTTCCCGGTGGACATGCAGGGGGGCTCCATAGGCCTGGCTGAGGGTTTCGGGTTGCAAGATGTCTGTCGCGAGCCCGCAGAGGGCGCGTTCGGGTCCCAAGACGATGAGGTATTCGACCTGATTGATCAATCGGTTGAGATCGTGGTCGATCAGGACCAAGGTCAGGGGCCGCGCCCGCTGCCAATCCGCGAAGATCTTCCAAAGCCGCTCCTTGAAGCGGTAGTCGAGGGAGTTGAAGGGCTCGTCCAGCAGCAGCGCCTGCGGGCGGCCGACCCAGGCGCGGCCGATCAGGGCGCGCTGCTTCTCTCCGCCGGAGAGGTCGCGCAGCAAGGCGTCTTGCAGCGGCAGGATCTCGAGCTCTTCGAGGACGGCGCGCAGCTCGCTCTCGAGTGCCTTGGTGCCGCGGCGGAGGCGCGGCAAGCGCCCGAAGGCGCCCATCTTAAGCAGGTCGAAGACGCTGAGCGGAAAGAGCATGTCGACTTGGTTTTCTTGGGGAACGTAGCCGAGGGAGGTGCCGTCGCTCCACTTCAGGCCGCCCCGCTGCGGCGGGAGAAGGCCCAGCAGGGTGCGCATCAGGGTGGTCTTGCCGCTGCCGTTCCCGCCGATGATTCCGAGGCGCGACCCGGCCGGCAGCTCGAGGCTGAGCGGAGAGGTCAGCGGGCGGTCGGGATAGCCCGCCACGAGGCCTTGAAGTTGAAGGACGGGACTCGTCATCCTAGCGCCTTAGCTATTTCACGAAGCAGGTAATCGATCAACTCGAAATAGGTGACGATGCCGTACTCGTCGGTGTCCGAGGGCAGCATGAGGTAGGGGATGCCGGCCTTCTCCGACAGGTAGGCGGGGACCTTTTTCGGATAGAAGCTCTCCGCGAGGATCGCTTTTACGCCCTGCTGCGGGATGATCTTGAGGAGGTCGTCGATGTGCTTCGAGCTGGGCGGAATGCCGGGCTTGGCCTCGATATTCGCGACGATCTCGAGGCCCGTCCAATCCGCGAAGTAGCTGAAGCTCTTGTGGTAGCTGATCGCCTTCTTGCCGCGGATCTTCTGCAGCAGGGGTTCCCATTCCGCCATCTTCCGGTCGAGCCGGCTCAGGAAGTCCTTGAGGCGCGCTTCATAGTAGGGTTGCCCCTCCGGATCGATCTTGGCGAGGTGCTGATAGATATTGGCCGCGATCAGCTTGGCGTTGCGCGGATCCAACCAGGCGTGCGGATTGCCGAGCGGGTGGACGTCGCCCATGGAGCGGTCGAACTTGGCCCCGGGGATCTCGAGGATCCGAAGCCCCTTGGCGGCATTGACGTTGCCGTCGGTATTCGGCTGGATCTTGCCGTTGCGGGACTGGATAAGGATGGCCGGCAGCCATCCGGATTCCAGGTCGAGGCCTCCTTCGATGAGCAGGTCGGCCTTGTTCAAGGCGACCACGTAGGAGGGTTTGGCGTCCAGGAAATGCGGATCCTGGTTGCCGCGCGCGAGGGACTGCACCGCCACCCGGTCGCCTCCGATTTCGGTCGCCAGCGCGCCGAACACCGGGAGCGTTGCGACGACATTGACCTTGGCCTGGGCCCAGGCGGGCAGTAGCAGGAGCGAAAGCAGGTAAAAGAGTTTCTTCATCGTTTCGTCCTCCTAAAAGGGATGGACCCCGTGCGGCCCCAGGCTGAACTGGAACTGCAGGAACATCGCGTGGACGGGATCGGCGTTGGTCGTCTTGTCGTATTCGTATTGTAAGCGGATTCGTGAAAATTCCGTGGGGGCGTAGCCGATGGCCGGGGTCAACCGGAATTCCTTCGGGACGACGCCCTGCGGAATGCCCATTTGGTCATAGCGGAATGCGGCATACCAGTTTTTTAGAAATTGCGCTTCGACGTAGCTGTAGAGTCCGCCGTCCGAGGCCAGGAAGCCAGGGAACTGCATGCGGCGCAGGATGTACTCGGTCTGCCAGGACAAGCCGGTACGCGCGGAGGGTTTCCACCTCAGCAGGAAATCCCCGCCGACGAGGTCGGTTCGGTTGCCCGGCCCCGTGTCGTTGAAGCCGAAGGCCAGCGACGATCCGATCAAGGCGGTGAGGTTCTCGGTGATGTCCACGCTGGTCGAGAGCCGGGCGTTGTAGAGGAAGTCCTGCTTGCGCGTCCCGCCGAAGCTGGTGTCGTTGTCGCCGTTGTAGAAGCCCCCTTGCAGCTGGAGAAAAAACGGCGTCGGGAAGAGATAGGACATCTCCAAGCCCAATTCCCCCAAGCCTTCGGGATTGAGCAGCCGGCTGTTGACTAGATTGTTGTCCGCGAAGGACCAGAAGTGCAGGTGCTTCGGGTTTTGTCGCCCGAAGGGAATCAGCATCTTCCCGCCGCGGAATTGCAGGCCGCGCGGCAGGCCCGCGCCGAGCGTGGTGAAATATCCCTCCTCGAGCTCGACGCCGTCCTCCAGAAAGGACAGGAAAATGTCGAAGCGGAAATACGGATCGATTGCCGAGGAGACCGCCATCTCGATCTGTTGCAGCGTAAAGCCGGTGCGCGCGGGGTCGTGGCCGACGTCGCCGGTGGGGTCTTGAGAAAAATACCCGACGCCGAAAATCGGCACAAAGCTGATGTCGGGCAGCAGTTTTGCCGCCCCGCCGCCGCCCGAGGGATAGCGCCACAGGCCGATCGACCGGCTGTCCGAGCCCGCGCTGGGCGGGGCGCTGTTGACCGTGTCGAGCAAGGCCGAGACCTCGGCGTCGCCGTCCGGAACGCCGTCGGTTTTGGCGGCCGTGTCGGTGGTCGCCGCCGTCGGCTCCGCTTGCGGGGCGGCCGTTTTGGCCGCCGCCGGGGCGGTTTCGGGCGCGAGGCGGTCGATGCGGCGATCCTGCTCGCGGACGATCTGGGTCAATTGCTGAACGGTATTTTTGAGTTCGCGCACTTCCCGTCGCAGCATCTCCACCTCGCTCTCCGCGCGGGCGGGAGAGGCGAGACCGAGCAACAAGAGGGTCGCGAGCCCAGGGACGAACCCAAAGCGATTCATAAAGGCTCCTGCAAAGTAAAAATTTCAAGGGAAGGCGGGGAAGACTAGCTTTGCGAAGGAGGGCCGCGGATGGCGGCGAAAGAAATTTCCGCGGAGCTCGGCGCCGTCCGATTCGGCTCGGGGACGGCGGAGACGAAGGGGGTCGCGGGCGCCTGGCAGGCGTCGGACTTGGGCAGCAGCTTGACGCCGTGCGGGAGCAGGTGACAGGTCGCGCAAGTCTCGGATTTTTCAGGGCCGGAGGCGGCATGGGCGTGCGAGGCGGCGAGGAGGCTCGTTCCGAAGAGCAGCAGCGCCAAAAATGCGGTGGCGGCGCGCAGGATGACGGGGGCTTTCCTCATGGCAGGCGAGCCTTACTTGAGAAGGCCGGGGCTGTCAACGACGGGAAGCAACTTGACAGGGCGCCGACCGATCCTTCATATACGGGAAACCCATGATCCAGAACCGCGCCCAAAACCGATTCCTCTCGAGCCTGATCGCGCTGGCGATCTTCGCTTCGGGGCTGGTGGCGGCCTTCCACCACCACGCGGAGGAGACCAAGGCCTCGGATCATTGCGCGGTTTGCGTGGTTGCGCAGCAGGCCCGCTCCGGCGAGGCGCCCGGCCACGCCCACCTCGGACTGGGTTTCGACGGCTTCTTGGTTTCGATCCTTTTTCCCGAATCCCCGCTTCACGCCTTTTCCGCCGTTCGGCTCGGGAAATTTTCCCAAGCCCCTCCCGCCGCATAATTCGCGCCTTTCATTCCCTCTGATAATTCCCAGCTGATTTGCCGGGTCTCTTTGCTCAGGCTTGAACGCCTGTCCCGCCCGGCATGCGAAAGGAGCGGTTATGACGCCGCCATTGCCTCCGGGCCACTACGCCGGAGACGGCCACAATCATGGGGCCGAAATCGGGCATTCGCACGATCACGGCCACGCGCATGGGCCACACGAGAGTCCCGACGAGCACCTGAACCACATGCAGGAGCGCCAAAGCGCGCAGGGGCGCGCGACCTTGGAGGAGTTTCATCGAGCCGCTCAGGAAACCGCGCAGCTCAGGGCGGGGCGTCCGCCCGAGGCCGGTCGCCCGCCGGAAGCGCGCAGCGCCTCGCAACCTCCCCAGGGGAGAGACGCGCCAGGGGGCCGACCCGAGGCGCGGGAGGCCTCCTTCTTTCGTCAAAACTCCGGGGCCTTCGCTTCCGGAGAGTCGCAGGCGGGGAACGCGAGGTTTTTCTCGCCTCAGGGTCTTGCCGCCGCGACTTGGTTGCGCGGCCTCCCGGCCTTCGCGCAAGCCGCTTCCGCTCCGGCCCAGCGGCCGCCCGCCGCGACGCCCAACGGCGGCGGCGACAAGCCTTCCGCCCCGGCGCGGGAGGCTCCCGCCGGCGGGCGCGACGCCGCGATCGCGGGACAGGCCGCGTCGGGAGCCGCGGCGTCGGCGCGCGATTCCGGCCTCGAGGGCTCGGGCCTCCAAGTCCTGCAACAACTGCATCAGGCCCTGCAGCGGGCCCTGCAAGCCGGCGGTGCCGGGGAAAGGGGGCTCCGCCTGACGCCGGAATTGGCCGCCTCCCTCCAGGTCTTCGCGCAGGAGGCGCTGCACAGCCCCGAACTGCTCCGCGGCTTGCCTCCGGCCCTGCAAAACCTGGTGGCTCAGTTGTCGGGCCTCTCGCCGAAGGCCCTGCAGGTCTTTGCCGCCATGCTGGCGTCTCCGGCCGCGGGGAAGGCGGTGGACGGATGGCCGGGCCTACAGCTTCCGATTCGACTGTCCGGATCGGGGGCGAAGCAGGCCTTCCCCGCGGCGGAAGGACTGCTGCGCGGCCTGTCCTGGATGATGCATCCCGCGGGGATCGGAGCGAATCTCCCGTTCCGCCTCTCCGCGGGGCTGATGCAGAGGCTCGAGAAGGCCTTGCTGCAATTCCTTCACGTCTTTTTCGGGAAGAACGCCGGCAAATCCGGCGCGCGCGAAGAGATTTCCCGGGACGAGCTCTTGATGCAGCAATTGGCCGCCATGGTCGCGGCCAGGGAGCGTCGGTCCAAAGAGCAAGAGCGCGTCAAAAAGAAAACCGCCGTCCACGAGACGGTGACCGCCAAACAAGACTCCGATTTTTCGGAGCACGAAGAGGGCGCCGACGATCCATTCTCGCTTGTCGAGCCGGAGGATGCTTCGGGCGCTTCGTCTAACTGCAAGGAGGTTATCCCATGTTACCCGTCATTCTAGGCGTCGCCGCCGCGGCCATTTTTTTGGGGGGCTGCGGTCGCCGCGAGGATCCGCCGCCTGCGCCCGCGGGGCCGCCTCGGGATCCCCTGCCTCCGGAAAACTCGGCCGCCTCGTCTCCGCCGCGTACCTTGGGCTCCGGCCCCGGGACGGGCCGCTGGCTCGTACCTACCTTGGTCCCTCCGAGCGCCGCCGCCTCACCCTTCGGGCCTCCGCAATGTCGCGTCGATGCGCCGCGCCCCGAGCGCTTCGTCGTCCAGGATGCGCGAAGCGAGTTTTGCCGGCTTCACGAGGTGTTGCGCGGCGGCGCCTGCCGCATCGAGGGCGACCGCGTGCTTGTCTCGGAGGACAGAAGCCGGGCCTCGGTCTTTTCCCTGATCCCCAACCTGCGCGAGGATTCCGATTTTTCCGCGGTGCCCCGAAACCCGGAGTTGCGGGCCGGGCTCGCCCAGCTCGAAGGTCTGCAGACGTATCTTTACTCGGGACGCCCCTGCGAATTCGACGGGCTTCAAGACCTGATGGATCTCATGGAGGCCTATACCCTCTATCGCGCGGCGCTTCACAGCCCTCAGGCCGAGCTGCGGCGGGGATTCTCGGAGGGCCGGGTGGGTTGCATTCTGAGGCGCGGCGTTCACGAGGACGGCGAGGCGCACGACCTGCAATGGAACGGTCTGTCGATCCGTCACGGGGAGGGCTCGCGCCACGATGCGATCGTGACGCCGGCGACCGTCCGCATGGAAGGGCTGCACGCCGATACCCCCGTCTCGGACTGCATCGTCGTGCGTTGAAATGAATTGAAAAAGGAGAAAATATGAAACGACTCTTGAGTATACTCCACATTGCCTTCTTCCTGGCCCTGGCCGCCTGCGCCTCGGGTCCGGGGCAGGCCCCCGACGAGGAGACCGGCTCCGCCGCGCTCTCGCTGCAGTTGGCCGGTTTGGAGGACGGCGAAATCTACGTCAGCAACGACGGCTACGTCTTGACCTTCACTCATTTCGCCATGGCCTTCTCCGGCATGAGTCTCGGCGAGGCGGAGGTCGACGAGGCCTTCAGCGCCGATTTCTTTGACGAAGAAGTGGTCGACCTCGTCGAGATCGAGGAAGTCGCCCCGGGCGAGTACGACGAGGTCGCGCTCACGATGGGGACGGCCGGTTCCGGCGGCAACGCCCGCTTCCTCCAGGCCCGCAACCTGAAGCGTGCTGAGACGACGCCAAGCGCCCTCGACGGGAATTCGGTCTTCTTGGAGGCGGAGGCGGTCAAGGGCTCGGACAACTGTATCCTGCAGGTCGTCTTGCAGGCGGACGGGGAGACCATGGAGGTGGACCCCGGCGACAACGACGTCGAAGTCGAGGCCGGCGAGGAGGCCGAGGTCTTGGTGGAGGTGGACCCCAATCAGGTCTTTGCCGGCGTCGATTTAGGCGGGCTCTGTCAAGGCGGCGGCGTGGTGACGATCTCGGCGGCCGATAACGCGGATCTGGCGGATCGTATCGCCGCCAATTTAGGCGGCGCCTTCGCCCTGGGAAGCTCCGAAGGCCACCACGATCACTAGGCGACGGGCCTGTTTTGAGACCTTGGGTTTTTGCGGGGGCCGGGGCGGCATACCGCCCGGGTCTTCTAAATGAAATATATTTTCAATAAATAGACGTTTTTCTTTCGATCTCCCCATTTTTTAGCAACCATTATTCACTGATTTG
Source organism: Deltaproteobacteria bacterium PRO3 (assembly GCA_030263375.1). Taxonomy (NCBI): domain Bacteria; class Deltaproteobacteria; species Deltaproteobacteria bacterium PRO3. The sequence goes on along the minus strand of SZOV01000030.1, from coordinate 22,461 downwards.
CGATAATGGGATCGAAAATCGTTCAATTTTAATTGAAAATTAATTTCACTATGACACCCCCCGCACCGCCGCCGCGCGACCGCTTCGAGTTCCAGTTCAACAGCCTCGGCATCCTGCCGTTTCCGGCGCCTCGGGGCATGCCCCTGCCCTACGGCGTGCGCCTCAATCCGGGCGCGCTGATGCAGGTCAGCGGTTTTTTCCTCGAGTTGAACGTCGAGACCGGCGTCTACAACGAGGTCGAGTCGCCGATCGGGCTCGACTACTACGAGAACCACGGCTCGCACGCCCTGACGCCGCCTTCGCCCTTCCTGCTGGTGCAATCGCTGTGGGGAGATCCCGCGGCGCCGGGCCGCTTCCACCTGGGGGTGCGCAGTTTCAGCGCGGGCTGGCGCTTCGACAACGGCATTCAGCTGCGTGTCGGCCCGCACTATTACGAGCAGACCGAGTTCGACAATTTCTTCACCAACCAGGGCTATGCCCCCGGCGCCGAGTACGCGAAGGTCTGGATCCCCTTGGGCGTCTTCAACGGGGAGTTCCGCTTCGAGCGCAGCGCCGCCACGGGGACCTTTCGCGAAGGCGTCTTCAGCGCCGCCGTGATGGGCGGGGCCGACGGCACCGTCCTGGGGCTGACGCAAGGCCTGCTGACCCTGGGGCTGGGGCAGCCCGCCTCCGCGCCGCAGCTCAGCCTCACCGCCTTCGGCGTCCTTCGCTCCAACCCGCCCAATCCGGCGCGGCCCGAACTCACCGACCCGGGCCTGACTTATGGCATCGGCGGCGGGGCCTGGATCGAACACGGGATCTTCGCGGGAGGGGTCGGGCTTAATTTCCAGCATTCCAGCTCGCGGGGCGCGCACGAGCTGGAAGCACTGGAAGAGCGTTTTTCGGCCACCCTCCTCGCCGCTTTGAACCCCGGGAATTTCCGCTTTCGCGGCGCGCTGTTTCTGCTGAGCCGGACCGATTCGGAGGATCTCCGAATGGGTCCGCCGCGCGGCATGAACGAGACCGACCTCGAGCTGACCGCCGGCTATCAAATTGTCGACGGCTTGGCTGTCCATGTCGGATATCGCGGCGCCTACGGGCGCGGCCACGACACGCACATGGGCTTCATCGGCCTGCAGACCTATTTTCAGGGGATCGTCCCGATGCGCCCCGTCGCTAACGGGACTTCATCCACTCGATCGCGCGCCGCAGCTGGGCTCGCATCTCGTTAGCCGGCAGGTGCAGGCGCTCGCCGTGACCGGGCAGCACCCACTCGAAGTCGTAGTCTTGCAGTTTTTCCATGGAGCGGATCGTCTCCGGCCAGGAATACCAATTGGCGTTGCGGAAGGCGATCAGGTGCCCGCGTGCGCGGCTGTAGGCGAGGTGGTCGCCGGTGAAGAGGAAACGGCCCCGATACAGTAGGACGCAATGGCCGCGGGTGTGACCCGGCGTCGGCAGGATCAAGAAATCATTTCCGAAGGGGCGCGGCGCCTCGCCTTCCAGCAAGATCTCCGCCCCCGGTGCCGCGTCGGCATCGGCTCGATGGATGATGAGCTGGGCCCCGAAGCGCTCGGCGTATTTGCCGGCGTCGGCGACGTCGTCGCGATGGGTAAGGAAGACGTAGCGCAGGCCGCCCATGGCCTCGAATTTTTTCGCGAGAAAGGGCAGAAAGCGCGGCGCGTCGATCAGCCAATTTCCCTCGGCATGGCGGACGAAATAGCTGTTCGCCCCGAAGCTCGCCTCCGCGTTGAAGCCGCAGTAGAAAACCTCTTCCGCGATCGGGAGCGGGAAATCCTCCATCGCCTCGCGGGCGGAGGCCTTCCCGGTCGTTCCGATAGAGCTGGTGGGACAGGCGAGGAGGGCGCGGAGTGCGAGGCGCCTTTCATCCTCGCCCACCGGTTGGGCTTTGACGTAAGAATACTCCCCCGCGTCGGCGAAAGTCGAGGGCGCCAATTGGCGGCAGGTGTCGCAGTCGATGCAGCTGGAGTCGACGAAGAATTCGCCAGGTTGATTTTCCGGGACTTTTTTGAGGGGATTCGCCATGGGGGCCTCGGCAAAGGGCTCCAGATTTCCTTGGAATTGCCCGCCATCTATTTTAACAGGGTCGAGCGGCGACGGGCACTTTCGCGGAAACAAATCTTCCGCGGGGGCGATAAGACCGCCGCTAAGGAAACCTCACTCCTGACAATAGAAAACATTATGGAATATTCGATACTTGGCTCCCGGCTCCAAGCCGTTTCGGCCGGGGCGTCCGCGACGCCCACCTCCAGGAACCCGCGTCGGGAGGGCGCCGCGATCTTGGCCCGCCTCCTGGAAGGGGGCGACGCCCCCGGCGCGCTTTCCGGCGCCTTGGCGGGGGCCGACGGGGATTTGCGCCTGGCGCTGTACCGCCAGGGCGGGGCCTTTCGCGCGGAGCTGGAGCGGAATTGGGGCGCGGACGGCCTCGAGGCGATGCTTCATCTGGCGGGCGAGGGCGATGCCCAACTCTTTTTCGAGGGCCTGTGGGGCTTGGGCCGCGAGCTGGAGAATCGGGATCGCCTGCCGCAGGCCGCGACGGTCTATGGCGTCTTGTCGGAGGCGGCGCGAGCCACGGCCGCCGCGTCGCCGGTCGAGTCCGCGGCCTGGCTAAGCGCCCTGGAGGCCCGCGCGCGGGAGCGCCTGCGAACGATGCGCGGCGAGGGATCGACGGGCGCGCGTTTTGAGTTTCTTTCGCGTCGCCTCGCTGCCCAGGCCACCGATCCCGCCATGATCCTCGGCATGACGGCGGCGGGCATGACCTTCCGCCTGGCGCGCGTCGCGACCCTGAGCCGCCTCGCCGCGGCGCCGACGGTTTCGCTTGTGACGCGCGGCTGGATGCCCGGCGCGCTCGCCTATGCCTCCGGCATGTTCGCGGAGAGTCTCGCCTTCACCGCCGGAGTCCGCGGCGGCAATGCCTTGCTGGGGCGCCCCCAGGATTGGACCTTTGATGCCGTGGGCCGCGAATGGGCCTCGGGCGCCTTGACGCTCGTGGGGCTTCGCGCCACCGGTGCCTTGGCGCGCGGCGCGGTGCGGGCCTTGGGCCCCGGCGAGGGTTTGACATTGTCGCTGACGCGCGCCGTCCTGCCGCAGGCCGGGATGCTGGGCGGGATCCTGCTCAGCCACCGCCTCGAGGCGCGGCTGGGATTGAGGCCGCGACTGGCGGACGGCACCGAGTTCACCGACGCCCTGGCGACGCTCTTGCAATTCCATGTCGGCGGGCGTCTGGCGCAGGGTCTGATGGGGCCGGGTTGGATGCGCCTCGAGCGGGGTTTGGACCTGCAGGCCGAGGCCTTGGCGCGGCGCGCGCCGCTGCGGCCGCGGTTTCCCGGTTCATTCGGTCCCTTCACTTCTCTGGCGGCGGCCGGCGCGGGTCTTGGATTGCCCCTCCGAAATGCGGCGTGGCCCGAGAGCCTGTCCGAGCTGATGAGCAAGCCCCTCTTTATGTCCTCCGATCGCAGCGATCCGAAGGGCCCGAGGGATCCCGGCGCCGGGCGTGTTCTCGGCGGGGAACGCGCTCCGTCGGTGGAAGGCCCTAGCGCCGAGGCCGCGATGACCCGCGAGCAGTTTCAAGACCTGTGGCGGACGCTGCGTATGACGCCCAACCCTGAGCTGCGGCGCGACCTGATCGGGTTGCTGCTCAACGAGGCGCGCGTCTCGCCCGAGGCGATCGCCTTCCTGAGCTCGCTGCGGGACGCCGAGGGAAATTTCCAGGGGCGGGCCGAGGTCTTGGAGCAGATCGATGCGGGCCTGCGGAGCCTCGACGTCTCCGCCCTCCGGGAATTCGCCGGCAGCAATCCCTACGCCCTGCGCAGCCTCTTCGAGCTGGGCAAGGGCGGCAACGCCCGCGCCCTGGAGGCGGTTCAGGAGATGGATTTCTCCCCCTATCTCGAAATGGCCTCGGGCGACGCCGCCCGCTTGGTCGAGATCTCTTCGCCCCTGCGCTTTGCCTTCGAGGGCGGCAACGCCTCAGCCAGGCGATTGGTGCAAGGGCTGGGCGAGCCGGTCGTAGAGGCCCTGTCGCGGGAGGCCCAGCGCCATGTCTCTGAGTCTTCCATGTCCGACGCGGCGAAGGCGGTTCAGTTGCTGGCCGTCGTTGGCAGGGGCGAGGGAGACGCCGCGGTCTCGGCCCTGCGCCGGCTGCGAGAATTTCCTGTCGAGCTCTACGAGAACAAGGAGATCGAGGATTTCACCGTCCACTCGCTTTACCTGATGGCTCAGGCGGGAAATCCGACGGCGGCGGAGCTGCTCGCGAGCATCGAGCTCTATACGGTCGCGCCGGGTTCCGCCGGCTTGCTGTTGAAGTTGTACCGCTACGGCAGCGAGGGCTCCTTCCTCGACCTCAAAGACCTGGCCGAGGAGGGAGATTTGGGCGCGGTCTCGGTGCTGCACGACTTGGCGCTTTCGGGCCTTCGGCCCGCGGGCGATTTTTTGGGAAGAATGGACCCCGCGCCGATCCTGCGCGAGGCGAGGACCTCGGATCGGGCGCTCTACGCCCTGGGTCTGATTTCCCAGCACGGAAATCTCCACGCCGCCCAAGCCTTCCAGGAAGGCTCGGCCCTCGCGAACCGCCTGCGCGGATTGCTCAACGCCGATCCCTATCGCCTGCTCTCGGTGGTCACGCCGGAGATGCTCATCGAGCAGTACGCCTCGGTCGTCGAGGGCTTCGATGCGCTGCCCTTGCGGGCCCGCGAGTCCATCAGCCGCGGGATCCTCGAGGCCTGGCAGGCCGAGGCCGACAAGGCCGGCTACTATGCGGATAATCCCGGTCGGGTGGTCACGGAAGACCTGATCCCGCAATCCTTCCTCGTCCGCTGGGCGGCGGAGGGCGTCGAGAGGTACCGCCGCGCCGATCGCGAGGCGCCGCCGCCGCGGCGCTCGGAGACGCGCCCCTCGGACCGTCCCGGTCCCAAGAAGCCGAAGCGCTTCGTCAATTAGCCGGATTCAGTAGATATTGTAGGTCCCCACCGCGAAGGCGACGTCCTTGCCCTCCTCGCGGAAGACGTGGCATTCGATCACCGCGTGCGACCTGCCCTTGAACTTGACCTTCGCGTCGCAGAAGATCTTCTCGCCCAGCTTCACCGGCGAGAGGTAGTTGATCTTGAACTCGATGGTCGAGGTGCGCTCGCCGCTCGCGAGTTTGGTGAAGACCGCCGCCCCCATCGAAAAGTCGACGAAGGCCGAGATGACGCCGCCGTGCGTGACGCCGGCGGGGCTCAGGTGCTTGTCCTCGATAAGCAGGGAGGTGCGGGCGCTGCCGTCGGCATAGGTCTCGATGTCGTAGCCTAAGACGGCGCCGAAGTTGTCGGGGTGGGGGAAGATGCGCTGGACGAGTTCGTTGAGCTTGGCCATGGCTTAGAGTAGGCACCGCGGCCCGAGGAAGTCAATCAGCTCTCGGATTCTTCCAGGCCCCCCAGGCGGGCCTCGAATTCCCGGAATTTTTCATCGTGGCGCGTGGTGACGAAGTCCAGGCGAGCGTAGGCCTCGTCGATCTTCTTCTGCAGCTCCTTGAGCGTCTTCGAGATCTCGACGAAACGGTCGACCTTGGCCTGCTGCGAGGCCTCGGCCAGCTCTTGGTTGATCTTCGCGACCTCGCCTTCCCAGGCGGCGATGGAGGTCTCGAGCTCTTCCATCTCTTTTTTCAGCGGGGCCAGGGCCTTGGAGCGCTCGGCGACGAGTTCGGAGCGCTGTTTGCGCTGGTCCTTTTTGTTCAAGGCGGGCTTGGCGGCCGGCGCGGGGGCCGGGGCGGTGGGTGCCTCCTGTGGGATGGGGCCGGGGTCCTCTTCCTCCCAGCCGATTTTTTCCAAAAACTCCTCGTAAGTACCGTTGAAGACCTCGACGCGCCCGTGGTGGAAGACCACCAGCTTCGTTGCGACGTCTTTCAGGATCATCTCGCTGTGCGTCACGATGACGACGGCGCCGTCGAATTCCTGGATGCTCTCGACCAAGGCCTCGATCGACTCCATGTCGAGGTGGTTGGTCGGCTCGTCCAGGAAGATCAGGTTGGAGGGCCGCGCGAGGATCTTGCCCAGCTGCACCCGGCTGCGCTCGCCGCCGCTCAAGACCGCGATCTTCTTTTCGGCCGCGTCGCCGCTGAACATCATCGTCCCCGCGATGCTGCGCACGGCCGTGCGGCCCAGGTCGATGTTGGCGCTTTGGATCTCCTCCTCGACCGTCAGCGACTTGTTGAGGCGGTCGATATTGGTCTGGCCGAAGTAGCCCAGCTGGACGTTGGGGTGCGAGTAGATCTCGCCGTCCGTCGGGGGAAATTCGCCGGCCATGACGTTGAGCAGGGTCGATTTGCCCTTTCCGTTCTTGCCGATGACGGCGATGCGGTCGCCCGGCTTAATCACGAGGCTCAAGTCGCGAATGAGGGGGACCCGGGGGTCGTAATGGAAGGAAACGCCCTTCAGCTCCATCAGGCGCTCGGCGTAGAAGGGGACCGAGCGGAAGGAAAAATCCAGGTTGTCGATGTGCGCCAGCTTCTCGAGGGCCGGCATCTTTTCGAGGCGTTTGATCCGCGACTGCACGGCCGCGGCCTTGGTCGCCTGGGCGCGGAAGCGGTCGATGAAGGCCTGTTCCTGCTTGCGCTTCTTCTCCTCGTTGACCCGCGTCTTCTCGTGGATCTCCTCGTCCTGCAGGATCTGGGCGTAGAGCTTTTCGGTGCCGCCCTTGATCTTGCGCAGCTTGTTGCGGTGGATGGCGGCGGTGTGGGTGACCACGTCGTCCATGAATTCGCGGTCGTGCGAGATGAGGATCAGCTCGTTTTCCCAGTTGCGCAGGAATTGGGTGATCCAGCGGATCGAGACGATGTCCAGGTAGTTGGTGGGCTCGTCGAGCAGCAATAGGTTGGGGTTGGAGACCAGGACCTTAGCCAGGTTGAGGCGCACCTGGTAGCCGCCGGAAAACTCCGCGGGCGGCCGCGCCATGTCGGCCTCGGTGAAGCCCAGGCCGAAGAGGATGATCTCCGCCTTATAATGATAGTCTTCCTCGCCCGGCGGCAGTCCCAGGCAGGCCTCCTGCAGGACGGTCGGCTGGGAGAACTCGATCTTCTGCGCCAGGTGGCCGATGCGGTAATTGCGGGGGAAATTCACCGTGCCGGAATCCGGTTCTTCCTCGCCTAAGATGATACGGAAGAGGGTGCTCTTGCCGTGGCCGTTGCGGCCGACCAGGCCCAGGCGCTCGCCCGAGCCCATCTGCAGGCCGACGTCCTCGAAGAGGACCCGGCCGCCGTAGGATTTGCTTAAACCTTGGATCATCAACATGCGGCGGCTGCCCTAGCTTGTTTTCCTCTCCCCCGCAATATCTGGATGCGGCCGATTTCGAGGGCTGGAAACCCTAGACCCATACCCCGATGGGGGAGTCAAACCTCGGCCTGGCAGCCGAGGGCCCCAGACGCGGGAGCCGGAAATGAAGACGGAGCAAATTTATTTCCTTTCAAATTCAAATACTTATATTATTTTTTAATTTTCTCTCAAGTCGCCATTCTCTGGCACATGCCTTGCTAATTTTCCCTGTCGAAGGAATGGGGGCACCTCTCTCTCCACCTCCCAATCCCTCGCCAAGAAAAAACAAATACCGTTTGCTCCTGCCTCCGGCACTCCAGCTTGAGCTCAGCAAAGGGTGTTCATGTCGAATCAGGTTAAGGGCTTCAACGACCTCATCTCGGAGAGAAAAGCATCTCCCCTCAAGTTTGCCTGGGATAAATTCAAAGAAATCGGTGCGATCCGCAGCGCGGTGCCCTCGGTTCCCGCGGCTAGGCGGCCGGGCAAAGCGACTGTCGACCCCGTCCATCGTCGGGCCCAGGAATACCAGATCCTGGTCACGAAGAAGAACTCCGCAGCTTTACGCTTAGTCCCCACTCCGACCGCCGCGGCGCCAAAGGCGGAGGCCCTGTGGACAGAGCAGATCCTGAGTCAAGGCCTCCATCAGGCCAACCCGCAGCCGCGCCAGGATTTAGTCAAGCCCAAGGCCGCCGGCATTCGCTTCTTATACGGCGCTTAATCCGCATTTTTCGGGCTTTTCGGTTGGCGAGAGGTCCTTAGAGATTTACAATTTTCTAGGTTTCCGGCGGCCCTGGCCTCCACCGCCCCGCATCATTCCTAAAAGCACTCCCATCGCTCACGGGCATGGAGCTTCCGTATGGCAGATAAGGTTGGACTGGGTTCGGGATCGGTCCCCCCGCAGATTATTCCTCCAGCGCAGGCCGACGCCTCGAAAGTGGATGCCTCGGCCGGCGCCGAAGGCGCCGAGTCGCCGTCCCAATATTTTTACGAGATCGCCCAGTCGGGGTACGAATTTCTGGCGAAATACGCCCAGGCCGCGGCCGAGGCGCAAAAGCCCAAGGAGCTCAAGCCGGAGGAGGCCGCCGCCCATTTCGACCAGGCGGAGAAGGAATTTCAAAGCACCTACAAAGACGCCGGAACGGGCCCCGCTGCCGAGGCCCAAGCCAAATCCAAGATCGACGCCATGCAGGCCGCGATGCCGGCCCTGATGGAGCAGGCGAAAGACCCGGAAGTCCAAGCCTACCTCAAGGAATTCCAAGGCGGCGAAGCGGCAGAGGCCAAGTCGGGAGACGCCGCCGGCACGGACGCTTCGCAGCAGTGGGGCGCTCCGGTTCCGAAAGATCCGGCCAAGGCCAAGGCGGCCTTCGAGATCCTCTCGCGCCTGCGCGCCTTGGAGCAGGCCAAGCATCACTACTATTCCAAATACCATAAAGGCTCCCAGGACGATCTCGCCCGCCGGTCCCTCGAGAAGCAACAGAAGCTCGAGGCGAGGCTGAAGGAAGTGGGCGAGGAGCTGCGCTCTCAACCGGATTCGGTGGAGGCCCAGCGCCTGCTGGTGGCGATTGATAGGACGATCGGAGATGACTTCGCCCTGCGTTGGGATTTGGAGGCGTGGAAAAAGGCCGCCCAAGGCCTGAAGGATCCCGCCGCCAAGGTGGAAGAGTTGAATTCAGTGCTCAAGGTTTGGTCTGAGCTAGGCGACAACATGCTCGGCCAAGGCGCCGCCGAGATGCAGGCTAAGATTCAGTCCTTGAAGGACGAGATCGTCGCCACCTTGCGCGACAATCCCAAACTAATTTCGGTAGACAACAAGCCGGTTCCGAACGGCGCCGAGCACGTCCGCGTGATGCTCGATCGGATCTTTCCGTCTCCTCCCAGCGACACAATCTTGCAGCCGGAATTGCTTTCCGGCCTCAGCCTCGAGGGGATGAAAAATTTCGCTCAATTATCGGTCGAGGCCGACGCGGCCATGCTGTCCGCGATGCAGAAGTCCCAAGCGGGTGACGCGCAGGGGGCCAAGGAGGATTACCTCAAGGCCTTGGGCGCCTACGCCGAGTTGCGCGACGAGGCCGCCGCCCGAGCGATGGACCGGGAGATTCGCAAGCTGTTGGGCCGGGGAGACGCCCCCATCGAAGACTACAAAATGCTGGGCCGCATCCATGCCGAGTTGAAGGGCAGCGGGTTGAAGCTGGAGGCGGAGCTCAAAGAAGAGATCGCCTCCCCCGAATGGATGGGATTCTTTTTGGAATCCTCGATGAAGGTGACCAACCGCCATTTGCGGGGCGCGGATTCCAAAGTCGCCGACGACAAAGAATTGGCCGAGATAATGCAGGTCGCGGAAGACCTGATTCAGGCGGTGAAGATTCGCCAGGAAGCCGGGATTGCCAATGACGATCCGGTCCAGTTGATGGAGATCGATCGTCTGCAATTGGTGATGCAGAAGAATGCCGACGCCAAAAAATTGGGTTCGAAGGAACGGCTTGAGTTGCGCGAAAAGGTCGTCCGCCTGGACGTCGCGAGGTTTCCGGAATATGTCGACGCGCTCACCCGGCCGATTCGCGGCGCCTGGGAACCGGGCCTGCTCGATCGCATCGCCCATCCCGAGCGCAGCGGCGCGATCGGCGTGGGCATTGTCGCGGAGGACCTCGGCAAGGAGATGCTGGAGCACCTCAAGGCTTGGGAAGAGGACCTGGATCACAGCCAGCTCGAGCCGAAAGCGGAGTTGGACCGGCGGGCCGATATGTCGGCGGTGCTCTCGCTCTTCTACCCACTGACGAAAATCGGGGAGAATCCCCCGCTCAACCAGGAGCAGCTGGCGCCCTTGGTCCGGCGCAACGCCGAGCACCTCCAGGCCCTGGCGTCCCAGGTGATCGCCGAGCGATTTCCGATGGTGGCCCGGCAGCCCGAGCTTTTGCAGGCGATAGGGGAGGATGTATCGGCATTAAGCCAAGAGGCGGTCCAACGCGGCGACGCCTCTTTTGCCGCATTGCTGCGAAACCCGAAGGGTCTCGAGGCCTTCGTGGCCATGAGCTACAAAGCTTATGACCTGGAGACCCGCGCCAAAACGCTCGAAGCCAAAGTCGAGGCGGCCAAGCTCAAAAAACTGCCCGAGGAAAAATCCGCCAAATGGCAGGCTGAGGCCCTGCAACTGCGCATGCAGGCGGCGGAGCTTTATTCCAAGCGCGGCGGCCCCCCGGAACGCGTCAAAACGGTGCTGAAGCCCGCCATGGATTTCTTCGAAGGAGTTGCCGCCGACCCCCATCTGACCGCGGCGGAACGCGCGGAGTCTTTGCTGGACATCGCCAAGCTCTACCAGGCGGTCCGGCTTCCGGAGGAGGCGGCTCGAGTCTATGAAAAGATCGTCGCCATGGAGCGGGACCGGTATCTCAGCGGCACGGTGGACGAGGGCCTGCAGACGGCCGCGACGCTGGCCCAGGGCCATCGGGCCCTCTTGAAGGAGCCGCCCGATTACGACGCGGCGAAAAAATTCTTCCAGTCCTTGCCCGGCGTGGAAGAGGCCCAGCGGAGCTACGACGCCATCGTCGCCTACCAAAGATCCCAACGGTTGCCGAAGGTGCTGGGGGCCTTGGAGGCCGTGGCCGCCGAATACGCGCAAAAGTTGGAGCAGCGGAAGGGCAAGGCGGAGGCCGACAAGTTCCGCGCCGAATTCAAGGCGCGGGCGGAGCTGTTCCGCGACAAGCTGGAGAGCGGAGATTACCGCTCGATCGAGGATTTGTTCGCGGCCTTCGGATACGTCCGCCACGACGCCCATCAAGGCCGGGACTTTTATAAATGGGCGGTCGGGGAGAGCGATTCCATCGATTGGCGGGAGTTCAACGAAAAATCCCTCAGTCTTCTGCAGACGGCGACCAATCCCGAGGCCACGGACCGCGATTTCGCCGCCTTGGGACTGGAGATGGGGACCTATCTGGGTTCGGCCGGCGATTTCGATCTCTTTCAAGCCGGGGCCAAGGACGTCGCCTATTTTGGAGCGGCCTCGCAGATCTTGGACATGATGGGCAACGATCGATACGTCGGGACCCAGGCGAAATCCTACCGCACGGGCATCGCCAATCGCTCGGTGATTCATGAAACGGGCGTCTTCCTCGGAAATCTCTCCGTCGTCGGCGCGGAGAGCCTGAGCGAGGCGGGGAAAAGCGCCGCCCTTTGGCTGGTCCCGGCCGGAGTGGGCCGTCTCGCGGGCGCGGGGGCCCGCCTCATGGGCGCGGGCGAGCGCCTCTCCATCCTCGCCAACGTCGCGGCCTCTTCCTTGAGCGGCATGTTGGTCGAATCGGCCTGGACCGGAAATTGGGACGCCTTTTCGGCCAAAGGTCTGGCGACGACCGGCACGACCACCTTTATCAGCTACTTCGGCTACCGGCATATCGCGCGCCTCAGCCAAAAGCTCGGCGAGGCCGCCAAGCGCAGCTCCACCTTCGGGCAACGGGTCGCCGGTCAGGCGGCGATCGGCTTCTCCACCCGAGTCATGCTGGAGATGGGCGAGTTCACCGCGGGCGGGCTGTTCGAGGCGGGGATGTCCTTCGCGCAGGAGGGCTTGGGGATCCAGAAGGTTTCCGAATTGGAACAAGAGGCCTCCCTGATCCTGCGGATCTTTTCCAAGGTGCTGAAGGGCGGATTCGAGGAGAAGCGCGAGAATCTCGGTGAGGGATTTGCCGGGAGATTGATCGATTTCTCGACGGGGGGCTGGCTCCACGCCGTCGAGCAGAAGGCCCAGCTGCAAGACCGCAAGACGGACATTGAGGCGGCCGCCCGGGGCTTCGGCTGGGATTTGGATTTCAACGCGGCCAAGGCCTGGGTCGAGGAACGACGACCGGTGGACGGGGCCAAGGCCGGCGAAAAGGAATTGGCCGCGCTGTTGGCCATGGATCCGCAGCGTTTGGAGGCCGTTTCCAAGGATCCCGCAAAGATCGCCCAGGCCAAAGAGGTAGTGCAGAAACTGTATCCGGATTTGGACCCGAACTCCTGGGAGGCCCAGCTGCGCGCCTTTCAAGTCTTGGACTATTTCGAGGTCAAAGGAAAGAAGGGCATTGCCGAGCAGTTCGCCGAGTTCCAAAAATCGGCGGAGTCCTTGGGCATCCGATCCCCCGAGCACCTGTCGGCCTATTACGAATTGGCCTTCCGCGGCCTGACGCCCAAACAAGCGAAGCAAATGGCGAAGGAGCTCGCCGCGACGCCGAAGCTCAACGACCAGCTCGATGTGCTGGTCGACGCCTACGTTCAACCCGGAGCCAAGCTTACGGACGACTTGCGAGAGACGATGCGGGCCGAGGTGGTTTTGAGCCTCCTCGAAGAGGCCGTGGCATCCAAAAAATCACCCCGCGCCTTATTGGAGCGGGACGTCCAAGCGGCGACGCCTTTGGCAAAGGCGCCGGAAGCGAGCCCGGAGGCCGGACCCTATCGAACCCAAGCCAATTTCGCCGGCCTCCCTTGGACCTTGGGCGACATCTACGAAGGCCTCGCCAAGCTCCTCGGCATCACGACGCGAAAGGCTGCGAAAGAAAGAGGATGGAAAGAGCTCGACGCCTGGGTCGAGGCGACGAGCTCAGATCGCGGGCCGAGCTCCGATGCCGTTTCTTCCGAGGCCCTAGCCAAGGCCGTCGCCCAAGGCGGCAAAAAAACCGCCCGGGCCGCGGACACCTTGGTGGAAGGAAGCGGGATCACCCATCCCGGCCTCAGCGAAAAACTTCAGCTTCGCTTTGAACGGATGGGGCTCGATGCGGGGCAGATCTCCGCCTTGGCCAAGCAGTCGGCAAAATTTCAAAAGGGCCTCCGGGCGATCGCGGAAGGGCTCTTGGGGGAGGGCGCCCTCGCCACCCCGCAGGGACAACTGTTGGCGGCCGAGTTATTGCTGAAGGCGGTCGAGTTTGGCGACCAGGGGAAGGATCCCGCGAAGGCGCTTCAGTATTTCCAGAATGTGGCCCAGGACCTGCGGGAGGCCAAGCCGCAACTCGATGCCGCCGCGGAAAGGCTGCTCCAGGCCCGCGATGTCCACCAAAGCCCCGCGGCCTATTCCGTGAAAACGACCTTATTTTTGAAGGCGCTCCAGGACGCCGCGACCGGAAAAAAACTCGCAGCGAGCCTGGCCTCCTGGACGGAACCGGCGCTTTTGGGGCGCATCGCGGAGGTCTTGCTGGAGGCGGAGGCCACCGGCGTCAGCACGCCGGAGGGACGCGGGAGGATCGCGAAAAAATTCATCGCCCTGTTGGGAGCGGCCGGAAGTCCGAAGGCCTTGTTGGGCGCCCTGTACCCCGCCGAGGCGCGGCCGGTACCGCTCAACCTCCAAGGCATCGCCTCGGTGGAGGAGGTTGGGGGCCGAGCCCGCACGAAGTACGCCGAGATCGAGGTCGAGGCCGGCAAGGCCTGGCTTTTCCCGAATCCGGGCCGCAAGGTGGAGGTCTACAACCCCGTCACGAAGACCTGGGTCCCCGCCAAAGAAGGACAGCCGCTCAAAAGCGGGACCTGGATCCGTCAAGAGGGCAAGGACTTGGGACGCAAGCTCTTCACCTTGACGCCCGACGGAGAGGTCTACCTCGAGGAGATCGGCAGCGTCGCGCGCCGCATGGAAGAGGGCGGGAGCGTGATGCGGGACCTGTATGAAAATTTTCCTGCCTGGTTCGGCGCCGGCGAGGCCCTCTCGATGCGGGACTACGACGATCTTACGAAGATCGTCCCCGAATTCTTCCGCCGGGTGGAGGGCGATCGGAATCCCGATTGGGACCGGTGGTACGCCGAGATCGAGGGCGCCGTCTCCGCCCTGGAGCCCGCGGTGCAGGCCCTGCCTGAGCACAAGCAGGCGGAGTTTCGCATCGCCTTGATGCGGAAGCTGGCCGGCGGCAAGCTCACCGCCGAGCGGGCGCGGGCTATCGCGGAGGAGGTGCTGAAATCTCCGCTCGATCCCGCCTTGTTCCTGGCCGGAGATGGAGGACCCTTCGGCGACTTCTTCGGCGCCTTCGAGGCCCAGCAGCCCAAGCAAGATTACGGCGAAGTCTTTGGCGATGAGGCCCAACTTGGTGTCCACGGCTTGCCGGACCCAGAGATCGATGTCTTCGGAGAAGGCACGGAGATGTCGCTGTCCCCCGAACAGGTGGTCCCGCTGGCCATCGCGGCCGCGGAGGAGGATTGGTGGCTGGGGAGTGAAACGCCAGCCGACACGGATTTGACAGGGGGCGACGCGGTCGAAAATGTCATTCCGCTTTTGCCTCCGCAGCGATCCAAGGCCCCGACGGTGAAGTACCCGGACCAGCTCGCCGCCGCACGGCTAGGCCAGCCCGAGGCGATCGCCGAGATCCTCGGCCAGGAGGCCATGGCGGAGGGGATGCGGCAGATGGAGGCGGCGCTTCAAGCCGCCGACGAGCCGGCTCAGATCTTCATCCGTCTCCCCAAGGGCGAGTCGCGCGAGGACGCCCTGGTCGCGGTCAGCGAGAAGGCCGACGCCCTGAAGCTGACCCTGGAAGATTTCGGCGGGCCGGGGGAGTTGGTGTTTCTCACCCCGACCGGAAGGAAAGTTCTTGTCAAAGTCGAAGTCGAAGGCGCGGCGCCACTGAATCTTCCGCCCAAGCCCTTGTTTCAAGAGGAAGACGAGGCCAAAGCCGACGCCTATTACGACGAGGTCTTGCGGGCCTTGCAGCACGACACCGATCCTTCGGGGCACCTCCCGTCGAAGTCCGAAGCGGCCCCACCGTCGGATGAAAAGGACCTGCTCCACGGTCCCGTGCGAGACCGGATGGCCAAGGCCCTCACCGATTTCCTCGGGATGCAGGTGAACCGCGCGAGGATGGCCGAGGCCTTTCCCGACGCCGCGGAGGTCTTTCGGGTTTTCGAGGAGGCCGGTGAATTGATTAAGCGCATCGAGCGCAGCGACTGGGGTTCCAAGGATTGGGCCGATTTGAGGAAAGGGCTGGAGGCGTTGCGGACGCAGATCGAGGCCGCCGACGCCCTCTGGGTCCAATCCCAGTCGGTGAAGTACTACATGTCCTTCCTGGACACGGCCTTCACGCCCCTGCTGGTTCGTGCCCAAAACGCGCCCGCGGAGGCGGAGATCCCTCTCCAGGCGATTCAGACCCCCGAATGGCTCGACTCACCGGACTTCGAGTTAGGGATGTTGGACGACGCGGCGCGGGCCCGCGAGGGGAAGCCGCCGCGCTTTGACGCGCCCGCGATGGTATTTCAAACTACGGATGCCGAGGCGGTCGCGACGCTGGAGGCCGCGGTCTTGAAGAAGGCCGAGGCGCTCGGGCTGGAGCTCGTCGCGAAAAAGCCCGGAAAGCTCGAGTTCCGCACCCCGATGGGCGGTGGCTTCGAGGTGAAGATAGAGGCCGTCCCGCGCCGCGTGTCGCTGGATCCTCAGGCCGACAAGATCCCGCTTGGACCGAAGAGCTACCTCGAGCGGAGCGGGGACCGCTGGATTTTCAAAAACCCGGGGAAGGAGTCCTGGTTTATCGGTACGGACGCGCGCGGCATGATTACCGAAGCGGCGGTCCTCCGGGACGGAGACCTGCTCGTGTCTTTCGATGGGCAGGCCGTGGTCCTCGAAGACCCGGTGCTGCGCGCCAAGCCCGCCTTCCGCGTCGCTTCGGGCGTGAGCGCCCTCAAGATCCCCGAGCACCCCTTCGATAAGATCCCGCCGCCGCAGGAGCTGCGGGACCATGGCATCCAGCTGGGGAGGAATTTCGAAAAAATCGAGGTCACCTACCAGGCGAGGCCGGGCGAGAAGCTTCTGATCCGCCGCCCCGGACAAACGGATCCGATCGAGCTGAAGCCGCTGAACGAGGCAGCCTCGGGCGGCAAGTCGTCCAAGATACGTCCCGTCGCGGTCGCCCTCCAAGCGGGCGACGTCCTCGAGATCCACACGGTCGCGGTCGGCAAGAAGAACCCGGTGGCGAGCTTTCCCTTCGGGACCTACGGCGGCCTTGTCGGATTGCCGAAGCTTCCGAGTCAAAAACCGGTCCTGGCCGGACAGCTCACCGCCGCGGATCGGGAGACCGTGACGCTTCAGGATCTTCCCGCCTTGGGCGGCTTCCCGGAACGCCCTCAGGTGGCGGTTGCTCTGGGCGAGGATCAGATCTTCCTTCGGCCCTACCAGGTCACGGACGCGATTTTGCCCGGGACGAAGCTGGGCAGGGCCGTGAAGACCGAGCCGGTCCCGGGCGAAAAGGGCAGGCTCCTGGTCACCTTCGAGTTGGAGACGCTCGGACTTGAGGGCCGAGAGACGGTGACGCTGCCGCTCAGCGACACCGAGGCCCATCGCCTGGGCTTGGTCGGTCTCACCGGAAAGCTCCTCCCCAAGGGGAAGATCCCTGTCCTGCAAGTGACGACGCTCCGCGCTTCGGAAAAGCTTGCCCCTGCGGCGCCGAAGCCGGTCGCGCCTTTGTTGCCGGGGCGACATCCCATCGCGGGACCGGTGGCGGGCTTTCCGAAGGGCGCCGATCTCAAGATCGTCCTGGAAGGGGAAGCGGGGGTCGAGACCGTGGGTGAATTCCTTCTAGAAGGGGAGGGACTGAGTCTGCGCGCCGTCTCCGATCAGGTTCAGGTCCTTTCCGAGACGGGGCGAGAGGGGCCCGGCGGCCTGAACGCCGTTTTGTCTCCGAAAACTCCCGAAGGCACCGCGTCTCAAACGGGAACCATGGAGACCAAGACCTGGTCCCTCGCCCAGGGAGACGTGGTTCAGATCGGAGACCGATTCTTCGCCGTGAAGGGAAAGCCCGAAAACCTGGAGCTGATCCCATTGGCGGCAGATCCGCGGGCGATCTCGAAGCAGGAGTGGGAGCGGCGCGCCAAAGAGGCGAAGGTCCCGACGCGGGCCTATCTCGAGGTAAGCTTCGCCCCCGCCGAACTGGAGATATCCAGTGCGCGGGTGGACACGGGTCCCGACGGCGCCTTGTACTTGACGCAGGGCAAGGGCTTTACCGTGGTCGATGCGAAGGGGCAGCGGTTGACTGTCCTGCAACAGGAGGCGACGGCGCTTCAGGTCGGCGACAAGGTCTATTACGATGAAGGTCTCGGCACGACGCTGCCGAGCAAGCCCGTTTATTTGGGCGAGGTAGTGGCCGGTGGGGATGGGAAGCTGAAATGGAAGCCCGCGGAGAGCCGGACGGCCGCGGTCGATCGCGAGGCGCCGACCGAGTTGGAACTACCGGCCGTCGCCACCAAGGCCCCCCCATCCTCCCTGGCGAAGCTGACGCCGGTGAAGCTCGACGCCCTCGCCGCCATGGCGACGATTGAAGTCGGCCGGAAGCTGGCGGGCTTTCCGCTCCTGGGAAAAACGACGATTCAGGAGGAGCCCGGCCGCCTGACCGTCTCCATCGGCGTTCCCGGCCGCGGCTACGCGACCGAGCTGGCCGAGAACCTCGCGGCCCGCCTGCGCAAGGAGCACCCGCAGGCCGGCGTGAAGGTCGTGCAGGGCAAGGACGGAGCCGTCTTCGTGATCGCGCGAGCCAAGAGCTCGGACCGCGTCATCGCTTTCAACCTTCGGTTCAAGGCCGAGGCCTCGCCCGCTCCCGAGGACATACTGGCCTATGCCAAGCAGTTCGAAGAAAAACACGGCGAGAAGTTTGCCGCCCTGGCGAAGGGCGACGTCAAGGACTCGCCCGAGTCGACCTCCATCGCCCTTTCCTCCGAGTACCACGCCGCCCTGCGCCCGCGCGAGGCCTTGCAGCGCCTCTTGGAGATCGGTCCCAAGGTCCGCGCCCTGGCTCCCGAGATGGAAGGACGCTTGCTTGCGCTCGAGGCTGCATTGGCGAAGGGCTCGCGCACGGACCTAGCCCCCGACCCCGAATTGACCGCCTACCTGAAGGCCAAAGAAGAGATGGCCGTTTATGAAAAGACGCTGCGCGAGTATGAAAAACCTTCCGAGCCGTTGAAATATTCCGAAGTTGAAGTGGAGATCGCCGCGGACAGGCCGGGAGTGGTTCTCGAAGAGACGAAATCGACGCCGGTCGACCGCGAGGCGGTGACCGAAATGGATCTGCCGGTGCCTCCCACGCCCGTTGCTCCGCCGTGGAGCGGGCTCATGGCGGGTCTCCATCAGATAGCCCTGCAGGCTGTTCCTTACCTGCCTTTAATGCCGGTCTTCTTCGATGCGGTTCTTAGCCAGGGATTGCTGGGCGGCGGGGCGCAGTTGGCTGCGGGTTGGTTTGGAAAGATCGGGGACAAGATGAAAGGATGGCTTTCCGGCCCGCCGGCCGGAGAGGCCATCCCCGTCGTTTTCCAGGCCCCCGTTGCGGCCAAGATTGCCTTGAAACCCGTACTGGTCCGGGACGGCGGCGGGGAGGGGATCGCGATCGGAGGGGACGGCGACCGCGCCAGCGACGGCAAGATCCTGGGACAGTTCCATATCCCCGGCCTGACTGCGGGGGTAAAGTTTCATTACCTGGACGACTACGGCGTTCCGAAACTCTACCCCGCCGGCAGGGGAGGGTTCGAGGTCCAGGTCCGGCTCAAGGCGGACGATTATCAGATCAAGACGTTGAAATTATCCCCGGACGGGATCGATTTCGAAAGTGGCGACCAGATCGTTCTGCCGCATGCCCAGGGTTCTGTCACCCTGACTCTGCGCGTCCGCCAAGAGGGGGGCAAGGACGTCTACGAGGTGGAGAGCAGCCGTCCGCTCGTCGACCTGGGCCTGGAGGGACTCCCGATCGGTTTTCCGGCTGGGAAAAATTCCTTCACCTTCGGCGAGCGCAACGAGGACGATCGGCGCGCCACGGCGGCCGGCGGCGTAGGCGCGATCCAAAACCCGCAGACCTACGGCAAGATCGAAAAAGTGGAAAACGGGAGCTTCCTGTTGCGTCCCTCGGCCTCGCCGGCTTTGCGGCAAATTTTTCTGGTGGACGCTCAGGGAGTAGAGACGCCCGTCACCCAGCCGACCCGGATCGTGCCCGGCCAGAAGATCCTGGTCAAAAATCCGACCGACCCGAATCCCTCCAGCAACCGCATCTTGTTCCGTTTCGAGCACGAGGCCGATATTCCCTCGGTCGCCGCGCCGGAGGTACCTTCGCAAGCGACGCCGCCAGCCCAGGCCGATGCCGTCTCGCCGCTGGAGACGGGCTCCTATGTCTGGCAGGCCGGCCTCGATATCCGGTACCTCCCGGAATCTACCGACGTTGCGATCCGCCATCCGGACTTGACGGGTGAAGACGTCCTGGCCCTGCTGCATCGGGACGGGCAGGATTTTTGGGTCCTGCCGCGCAACGAGATCGTCCAGGTCCTCGATGCCGCCGGCCGGCCCTTGGGCCTGGAGCGTGGCTTTGATTCCCAGACGGGGGAAAGCATTTCCTGGGGCTACCGGGTGCCCGAGCAGGCCTATCTTCGCATCGGGGACAAGCTCTATGCGCGGCAAGGAACGATGTGGTCTCCTCTGCAACAGGATCCTTGGAGCGGACGCAGCTTTCGCCAAACCGGGGATCTCGAGTTCGAGATCCTCGACAAGGATCGGCTTGTGCCCGATGCCGGTTTAACGCCGGCAGCGGGCCCTATGCCTGTGCCCGAGATTCGCGCCGCGGCCGTCGTCGATCCCGGCGCCCAAAAATTTTCCGTCGAAAAATTACCCCTCGCCGTCCAGGACAACCTACCGGACAAGCCGCGGCGCGCCGCCTTCGCGCAAAATGAACCGACCTTCGCTTACGGATCCTTCGCCGCCCACACCGACGAGGGTTTGGGTGGCAAGTCGGTGAACGAGGACGCCTACGGAGTGCTCCCCGAATACGGCGTGGCGATCGTCGCCGACGGCATGGGTGGCATGGGCGGGGGCGACAAGGCCAGCGCGGTGGCGGTCCGCAAGCTTGCGGAAATCGTCAAAAATCCGAGTTGGGTTGGAGATCTGAAACAGGCGCTGATCCATGCGGGTCGGGCGGTCAACGAAGAAGTCAACCCGCCGGACGATCCCACGAAGAACGCGGGCACCACCGCGGTGGCCCAACGCGTCGTGCAAAAGAACGGGCGCACTTACGCCGAGATCGCCCACGTCGGGGATGCCGGCGCCCTGGTCTTGCGGCCCAAGCCCGACGGCGGCTTCGAGGTCGTCTTCGCCACCCGCGAGCAGTCCCTCGTGGCCCAGTGGCGCGATTTGGGGTCCTTGAAGAACACCATGGAGATGCGGTGGTCGCCTCATTCCCATGTCGTCTCGGGCGGCTTGGGTCTGCGCAAGGACGCGAAGCCCGAGTTTGCCTCCGTGGAATTGCAGCCGGGCGATTGGACCCTCCTGTTCTCCGACGGGATCGGCGACAATTTCTCGAAAGACGAATTGTCCGTCCTGGTCCAGGGCAGCAAGACCCCGGAAGAGGCGCGGGAAAAGATCCTGGCGGCCCTTCGCCTTAAAATGGAGCGCCTGCAGATCGGATCGGAGCAGCTCAAGGCGGGACAAAACGTCTTCCTCGTTCCGGTCCGAGAGAAAGGGGCCGATATCCAGGACTTAAACATGGTCCCCATTGACGGGCTACAAGACTATTACCTGGACGATGGAGGCAAGGTGGTCGGGCGCGCGGTGCAATTCAAGGATGCGCAGGGACAAGTGCGCACCGGCGTCGAGGTGCCTTGGGCGAAGGGACGCTTCGCGGTCCGAAATACCAAGGACGAGATGGAATATTTTCAGGGAGAGGCCGTCCAGGGCCTGGATTATTTCCTTCCGGTGGACCGATACAAGGCCGACAACATCTCGATTCACGTCTACAAGCACGAGCTGCTGCCCCCGCCCGTCGAGGAAGAGTGGCGCATCGACGACGTGCTCGACGAGACGCCGCAGACCTTGGACTCGGAGGGACCGGCCACCACGAAAATGCAACCGGTTCCAGGCGTGGTTCCGCCGCCCCCGACCGTCAAGCTGGCGCCCATCGCCGAGGAAATCCCCCCGACCCACAAGTTGCTTCAAGCCGTATCGGCGCCGAAGCATCCGGAAGAGACCGGCGCGCCCTCTTCTCCGATCTTGGCCCGCGTGGGCACCAAGGAGATCGACCTCTCCGCCGCCACGAAGGAGCCGCAGGTCGTCTACCGCGAGGGGCCGGTCGTCGTGGAGCTCTCCGTCGACGCCATCGGTCGCTATTTGCTGAGGGGCCGGGGCTTCAATTGGGGAAGCAAGCCCGTCATGGTGGAATTCGAGGGGAAGAAATTCCAGCTGAGCCGCATGAAGCCCAGCGCGCCGCCTTTGGAGGTCAAGTCCGTGCCGCCGCCCGATGTCGAAAAGACCCACGTGGCGATCGCCGTCGGGACCTCGGATTTCAAGACGGGCCTCTCCGAGTCCAAAGGGGAACTGGCCGCCTCCGACCTCCCTCTCGGCGTCGAGATGGAGCTGATGGCGATGCCCACCGCGCTTTGGGACCGAGACTCCGACAAGAACGAGGTGCGTGTGGAGGACGTCCTGGCCGAGAAGCCGGTCTCCGTGGGCACCCTGACGCGGGAGGAAGCGGGCGGGCTGACCTTACAGCTCCGCAAGGAATTGCCGCCGGCCTACTTGGTCGATTTTCGGGACGCGAGCGGGGCCTTGAAAAAGGGCTCGAAGGGATCGAACTACGACCCGATCGCCCTGGCGGAAGGCGACCGGATCGGGATCGGCCCGATGGGGATCATGAAATTCGTCGTGGCCAAAGACGAAACAGGCGGCCTGATTTTGCGTCCCGACGGCATCGACCAGAAGGTCCGGGTCCACTTGTCGGCCGCGGGCATCGTTTCCGCGAAGTCCGATCAGCCCTCTCCCTTCAAAAAGATGATCGAGGAGTCCATGAAGGACAAGGCGCCCGAGGCACCCGCGTTGCCGGCGCTTTCTCCGGAAGAGCGCCTGGCCCTGGCCTCCAACGTCTCCTCCAAAGAGAGGCTTGGGATCGTCCGCGATGACAAGCTCTTGTCCGACCCTCGCAGGGTTCAGGAGTACGTGGATTCCACCAAGCGCCTGCTGGGTCCGACGCTCAGCGAACAGCTGGGATTTTTACTGGTCGACAGCCCCGAGGCTCGCGCCAAAATTCAAAAGCTGCGCGAGGCGGTCGCGCGCCGCGCCGGACATTCCTATCCCAACGTGACCAAGCTGCGGGAATATGCCGCGGAGGCCTTGCTCCAGGAAGGGATCGATATTTCCGAGCGGGCCCTGAAAGAGCTGGGCCTGGGAAAATCCCTGGGGGTCGTGAATTTGACCTTGGGCGAGGCCTTCTTGCCGCAATTGTATCCCAACGACGTC
>SZOV01000029.1 GCA_030263375.1 Deltaproteobacteria bacterium PRO3 | reverse complement strand
GGGGCCTCCGAGGAGAGCGAGGGGCTGGGGCGCACCTTCAGGCTCTGCGGCCCCTCCGCGCCGCCGACCTTCAGCGGCGGCGGGGCGCTGGAGCGCAGCAGCTCGAGGGCCCTGCCGGGGAGATGGAGGCGGGCGAACTGCAAGGCCACGCCGTACTTCAGATGATGCGAGGCGAAGCGCCGCTGGGCCTCGCGCACCAAGTCCACCAGGGCCGGCGGCTCAGCCGCACCCTCCACCAGCTGGGCGAAAATCTCCTTCAATAAATAAGTGACCTGCGCCGAGGCGGTGCCGTGGCTCGTCACGTCGGCCAGGTAGAAGTAGACCCAATCGCTCTTCGGCAGGATGTCGCAAAAATCGCCGCTCAGCTCCGCGGAGGGGTGGTAGAGAAAATCGAGTCTGGCGCCGGCGAAGGACTGCGGCACCCGGGGCAAGAGCGAGAACTGGATGGCGCGCGCGGCCTCCAGCTCGCGCTCCAGCTTCACCTGCTGGCGGCGCAGCGAGATCAAATTCTTTACCCGCGCTAACAGCTCCGACTCGGAAAAGGGCTTGGTCAGATAGTCGTCGGCCCCCTCCTCCAGGCCTTCCAGCTTGGAAGAGGCCATTGAGCGTGCGGTGAGCATGACGAAGGGAATGGGCCGCAGCGTCGGCTCCTCGCGGACCTTTTTGCAGAAATCGACGCCGTTCATCACCGGCATCATCACGTCGGAGAGGATCAGGTCGGGCCGGTGCTTCTTCACCAACTCCAGACCCTCCGCCCCGTTGGCGCCGACGAAGACGTTGTAGGCGTCCATCAGCATGTCCCGCAAAAAATATCTCAGCTCCGGGTTGTCCTCGGCGCAGACGATAGTAGCTTTCTCCGGGTCGCGGAGCCGCTCCACCTCGGCGTTGAGCTCCTCGCAGTTGGCCTTCGCCTCGTCGACCGGCTGCTGCTCGGCGAGCGCCAGCGGGGCGGAAGTGCTCGACTCCTCCTCGACGAAATCGACGACGGCGTTGGGCGGGAGGTGCGCCTTGCCCATCGGGACCGTCACCTCGAAGGCGGTGCCGTGGCCGTAGCGGCTGGAAACCGTCACGTCTCCGCCGTGCAGCCGGGCGAACTCGCGGACCAGGGCGAGGCCCAGGCCGGTTCCGGCGAAGTCCTTGGTGGAGCTGCCCTCCGCCTGGCGGAAGCGGTCGAAGACGTGGGGCAGCTCGCTCTCCCGGATGCCCATGCCGGTGTCGGCGACCTTGAGGACGAGGCGTTCCCCCTGAATCTCCGTGCTCGCCTCGATGGAGCCTTCCTTGGTGAACTTGAGGGCGTTGGAGAGGAGGTTGAGCAGGATCTTGTCAAACTTTTCCCGGTCGATGTAGATCTCCATGCCGCTCACCAGGGGATCGAAGGAGTGCTTCACGGCGATCTTCCGGGCCTCGGCGGCCGGGCGGAAGGACTCGAGGCGCTCCAGGACGAAGGCGTTGAAGTCCGGGATCCGCGCGGCCTTCAGCGTGGCGGCGCCGGCGTTTACCTTCGAGATGTCGAGGATCTGGTTGATCAGGCCGAGGAGCCGCTGCTGGTTGCGGATCATGATGCCGACTTGGCCGCGCAGCTCCGGCCCGAAATCTCCGTAGCGCCCCTTGAGCGCGGCCTCGAGCGGCGCCAGCGTCAGCGTGATCGGCGTGCGGAACTCGTGCGAGACGTTGGCGAAGAAGTCTTCCTTGAGGCGGTCCAGCTCTTTCAGCTCCTCCTTGGCCTTGCGGTGCTGGAGGGAGCGCTCGTAGACCTTGCTCAGGCTCTGCGAGAGGATGTCGGTGAGCTGGACCAGCAGGACACCCATCAAGGCGATCAGGCCTGCGCGCAACGCCAGGTCGTAGTAGTCGACCCTCGGAAGCCCCAGCCAGGAGGCGAGGATCAGGTTGACCAGGTAATAGGCCAGGACCAGGCGCGCCCACATCGGCTTGGCGCTTTGCAGGGCCCAGGCCACAGAGCCGCTGAGCGCCATGATCGCGTAGCCAGGCCACCAGGGGGCGAGGATACCTTCGGCTAGCAGGTAGGCCGCCGGGCAAAGCAGGCCGCCCAAGGCGGTCTGCGCCACCAGGATGGGAAAGGGTTTGGCGGAAAGATAGGCCCAGAGGTAGAGCCCAAGATTGGCCGCCACGAAGACGAAGATCAGGCCGACCGTGAACCAGGTGGTCTTGCCCACCCAGGCCGCGCCCAGGGCGAGCAGAAGGAAGAGCAGCCCCATGCCCCCGAAATAGATCGCGATGTAGCGGAGGATCTCGCGGTTGACCGTGGTGGCCTTGGCCGGCCCTCCCCCCTTCGCGGCCGAAGGGGCGGCCATCCACACCGTCGCGTTCGCGGCAATCTTTTCCATCCCTCGCCCTCACACCCTTCCCGCCTCATCCGGCCCAGGAACCCCGATTCTAACGGAAGAGCGGCGGATGCCCAAGCCTTTCTCGCGTCATGCGGCCGGCGGGGGAGGCGGCGGAGTCGGGGCCCGCCTCACCCGCAGGGCCCGCCAGGCCCCGCCTTGGGTCAGGCTCGCCCAGCCCCAGCGCAGCCAACGCAGCAGGGCCAGCGCCAGCCAGAGGGCCCAGGCCAGCATGGCCAGGCGGTAGCAGAAGAGCGGCACCGAGACCACCCAGACCTGCGGCAGGACGTCGCCGGTGCGGTCCTTGTACCAGCGCAGGAAGGTGCTGCTCGAGCCGTTGCCGGCGATCTGCATGTCGGGCATGCCGAGGAGCCCCTGGTGGATCGAGACGAAGATCACGATGAGGGCCGCCAAGGTCCAGGCGACGAGCAGGATTTGGAAGAGATCGAAGCTGAAGTTGCCGGCCAGGGGCTTGCGCTCGCGGTAGGCCAGGGCCAAGATCCAGCCCGCCACGATGATGGAGGCCCAGATCGGCACCTGCGTCAGCCCCACACCCAGCAGGATCCACTGGTGCGTCTTCAGGGGGCTGAGACCGCTGCGGCCCAGGCCGATCGAGACGAGCAGCAGGACGGCCAAAAGGCTCCAGAAAAGGACCGCCGGCCCGACGCGGAGCCCTCCGGTAAAGAGGACCCAGCGATTGCTCGGCAGGTGGATCTGCAGCTCGGCATTGACGCTGCTCGTCCCCAGCTTCAGGTCGGGCGACTTGAAATAGGTCTTGAGGGCGAGCGGCTGCTGCCAGTTGAGCTCGACGCGCTGCGAGCCCGGAACCAGCGGGAGGGTGACCTTCAGGCCCTCTTGGCGG
This sequence comes from Deltaproteobacteria bacterium PRO3, assembly GCA_030263375.1. NCBI lineage: Bacteria > Deltaproteobacteria > Deltaproteobacteria bacterium PRO3. The sequence goes on along the minus strand of SZOV01000029.1, from coordinate 31,408 downwards.
ATCGGCTGCGCGGCGCCGTTGATCTGCACGGACTGCAGTACCGCGCCCTCGGGCAGGGTCAGGACGTGCTGCCCGCCGAGGCTGCTGCGCATCGTCAGCGAGAGCGACGACTCGGTGAAGCGCAGGCCCGGCTTCAGGACCAGGAGGCTGCGGTCGATGGTGAGGGTCTGCCCCGGAACGCCGGCGGGCCGGCTGATCGCCAGCGTCAGCTCCTCCCCCGGCCAGGGGCGCCACTCGATGGGCCAGCGTTGTGTCGCGCTCTCGGGGTGCACGGGCGGGATGCCCGTCGCGCTGAAGTGCCAGACGGGATTCAAGTCGAGGCGCCAGATGTCCATCAAGGCATCCGACTCGGTCGCCTTCAGCTGGATCTTGTCGGTCTCGGCCAGGACCGATCGCCAGGAGAAGTCCATGGCGTTGGGTCCCATGCTGACGCGGACCTTGCCGTCCTTCACCTCGACGTCGGCGTCGGTGACCGATTCGCCGGGCAGTAGGGGAATCTCAGTCAGGAAGGCCGTGCCCGGCGGGGAGAGGCGGACAATGCGGGTCTGTACCTCCCAGGTCAGGCCGAGGATCAGGCTGCGTTCCACCGTGAAGAAGGGCGGCAGGCTCGTCTCCTTGGGCGCCGCGGCGTCGGGGCTCAAGCCTTGCAGCCGCGTCAACTGGAGGTTGTCGGCGGTGAGGCCGTTGTCCTGCAGTCCCTCGAGGCTCCAATCGCTGACCTGCGCCTGCAGGTAATGCGGCTTGAGCGGCAGGGCGATCTGGACGCTGGGGCGTTCGGGCAGCGGGCCCTCGATCACGACCTGGTGCACGCCGGGCGTCAACTGGATCCACAACTGCCCCTCGTCGTCGCGATGCAGGGCCGCGAAGGGCTGCCCGTCCACGCTCACGGTCTGCGGGGACCACTCTTCAAAAGATCCCGGCAGGGGAACCGCCGTCGTCCCCTCCACGCCGATCTCGAGGATCGCTCGCAGCTGGCGCCCGGCGACATTCAACTGCATGCGCGAGACCGAGGCGCAGTCGGGGAAGCATTCGGGATTTTGCAGAATCCGCTCCCGCAGCTCGTCGAGCAGCTCCTTGGAGGGGTAATCCGCCCGCGCCGACTGCGGCGCCAGGCTCAGGGCCGCGGCCAACAAAACCGCCGCCGTCGCGGCCTTGCGGGCCTTGAGAAAGTTGGGCCAGAAGGTCCCCGGCAAGCCCAAGACGCAAAGCACCAAGAGCGCGAGCAGCACGACGCGCAAGACCGCGAGGAGGAAGTTGATCGCCGGCGGCACCAAGAACAAGATCAACTCTTGGCTCTTCTCGACCGGTCCGTTCCAGCGCAGCTCGAAGCGGTTCCAGCTCCAGGTCGGCAGTCCCGGGCCGGTCTGCACCTTGGTGCCCGGGCGCTGCTGCAATAAGTTTTCCTGGGTCTTTTGGTCGTAGTAACCGAATTTCCCCGAGGCCTTGCCGGCCACCACCATCTGCCGCTGGGGCTCTTCGCGCTTCAGCTTCGAGCGCAGGACCGTGGAGGGCTGGGTGGCCTCGTCGGCCGCGAGCTGTTCCTGCACGGCCTCGGCGGGCGGCGGAGGCGGAGCGTAGGCCTCCGTTTGCACCGCCTGCGGCGCGGGGGCACCGCCCAAGGTGAAACCTTTGCCCCGTCCCGAGGGATAGAGGGCGTTGCCGCCCTCGGCGTCCAGATAGGCGTAGGAGTGCTCCAGCACCGGGTACATCGCCTGGCGCAGCTGCTGCACCATGAAGGGCACGGCGATCGCCACCAAGACCACCAAGGTGATGCCGACGTAGACGCGGACCAAGCTGCGAAGCTTCCCGGGCTTGAGCAAGCGCAGCAGCGCGCAACCACCAAGCAGGGCCAGCCACACCCATTGCGGGGCGTCGCGCTCGGTATAGGTGAGCGCGAGGGCAAAGAGGGCCAAGAGCCCCCACCATTTCCCCCAGAGCTTGGCGAAGATCAGGAACAGGATCAGGACCATGAAGATGTTGAGCAGGTTCCAGTCGGAGATCCAGGTACCCGGCACCTCGTCGGCGCCGGTGGCGGCCAAGAGCGTCCAACCCGGCGGCAGGTTCAGCTCGCCGCTCACCTTTTGAAAATCGTTGTTCCAGCCGATCGCCGGGATCCTGCGGGTCAGGTCCGGCAGGCGGCTGTCGGCGCTGACCTGCAGCTGCCCCTGGCGGATCTCGACGCCGGCGCGCTTGTCGCCGGCGAGCGCGGTGATGAATTGGTCCTGCCCGTCCACCGAGACGCGGCCCAGCTGCACGGGGGGATTCATCTCGAGGCGATAGCTGCGGTTCATCGTGCCGGAGAGGGCGTCCTGGATCGTGTAACCCGTCCCGTCAAAATCTAGCCAAAGCCGGCGATACAAGGTGAGCTGGTCGGGCGCGGGGTCGGCGTCGCCGCGGCGGCGCTCCACCAACTTCATCGTCTCGCCGGGACGGATGCGGTAGGCGGGAAGCTGTTTCCAGTCGGCGGGCAAGGTCGTCTGCTGCGGGTCAATGGAAGGGAGCCCCTCGACCGAAACCAGGCGCAGGTTGTTATGGGCCTTGAAGACCCAAACCTCCTCGGGGGCCAAGGGAGGCTCCGCCTGAGGCAGGGTTAAGTCGGAAACCGGACCCAGGTGCCGCGCCTTGATGGTGAGATCCCAGGTGCCCGCCCGCACCTGGACCTTGAGGCTGCCGTCCGGCTCGACCCGCGCCGGGATGGGCGAGTCGATGGAGACCAGCTTGAAGCCGTCGGGGAGCAGCTTCCCCAGGACCGCCTCGCGGGCCTTGCCCGCGGCCTCGAGCGTGATGCGGGTCACCAGGTAGAGCGGGATGTCGTCGTCGACGAGCCGGTTGACGCGGACGTCGAGGCGCTCTTCCCCGCCCTCTTGCGCGGAGTCTTTCTCCAACCATAACAAGCCCTGTTCGTCCCATTGCGGGAAGTCGACCGGGGCCCCCTTCACGCTGAGCTTCAGCAGGCCCACCGCGGGGGGGATTTGAAAGCTTTCGGGGATGGCGTCCCAGACGTAGGAGCCGGTGAGGCTGTGGGGGCCCTTTTTCAAAAAGACGCTCGGGACCTCGCCGCGCAGGACAACTGCGGCGGGTTGGCCGTCGACGCGCAGGCCTTGGGGCCAGCGCTTCTCGTCGCCGGGGAGGGGCACCCAGTCATCCTTATATAAAAGCCATGACTGGCTGAAGGCACCCTGCTTCTCGTCGATGCTCAGATCGAGGCGCCCGGCCCAGCCGCAGACGCGCGAATCACCGGAGGCGTTGAGGAAGGGGCAGCCTTGTTCCTCGTGATCGTGGAGGGCCCAGGCGATCCAGGGACGCAGGGTTTCGGGCACCTGATCGGGGCTCATCGGGGCGGCTTGGGATTTTGCACAAAAGAGCAGGATGGCGAAGAACGCCAAGAAAATGCGGGAAATCGGTCGAGGCATGGGTCCTCCAGCTTTTCAAGCGTCCCGAAACGTGGGACCATTCGGTAGGTAGGAGGACGGAAAGGTACTTATTTTGGTCTAAAAAGTCTCCAAAATTCCTTGGACGTCGGGGGTGGAAAGTGCTTTATCTCCCCCAGCCTAATCTATGAGACATCAACGCTATTCCCGCGGCGGTCGTCCGGACCGCCGGCACTCCGGCCCTCCGCAGCGCCACCACCCGCAGGGCCGCATGGGACGACCGGATCCACGAAAATCGGATGCGTTCACGGCCTTCGTCGCGAAGACCTCGATCGATCCCTTCGAACGCCTGCGCCTCGAGACCGAGGGCGGCCCGCTGTCGATGCGCGTCTTCGACCTGGTCTGCCCCATCGGCAAGGGCCAGCGCGGCCTGATCGTCGCCCCGCCGAAGGCGGGCAAGACCACCCTGCTGCAAGACCTCTGCAACGCGATCGCGAAGAACAACCCCGAGGTCAAGCTCTTCGCCCTCCTGGTCGAGGAGCGGCCCGAGGAAGTCACCGACTTCAAGCGCTCGGTCCCCGCCGAGATCCGCGCCTCCTCCTCCGACCACGACACCGATCACCACATCCAGACCGCGAATACCCTGCTGGAAGACGCGGTGGCCCTGGCCAACGAGAGCAAGGACGTCGTCATCGTCGTCGATTCGCTGACCCGCCTGGCGCGGGTGCACAACCGCGAAGCCCGCAGCGGCAAGACCTTGAGCGGAGGCGTCGACGCCAACGCCCTCGAGGTCCCGCGCCGTTTCTTCGGCGCCGCGCGCAAGCTCGAGGAAGGCGGCTCGATCACCATCCTCGCCACAGCGCTGATCAACACGGGCAGCCAGATGGACGAGTATATCTTTCAAGAGTTCAAGGGCACCGGCAACATGGAACTCGTGCTTTCCCGGCGCCTGGCCGAGCAGCGCATCTTCCCCGCCATCGACGTCCCGGCCTCCGGGACGCGCAAGGAGGAGAAGCTGCTCAGCCCCGAGGAATACGCGACAATGCAGAAGATCCGAGGCTTCTTGGCCGGCCTCAATCCCATCGACGCGGGCAAAAAGCTCCTCGAGACCCTCCAGCGCTATCCGCGCAACGCCGACCTGCTCAAGGCGGTTCAAGGCGGTTTACAGTAGGTCAAGCGGGTGCTCTAATGCTTCCATGGCCCGCCGCGAACAAATCGAAAAATTCCTGAGCTCCCCGGCCTTCGGCGTCGTCGGCGCCTCGCGGGACCGCAACAAGTACGGCAACCGCGTCCTGCGCAAATACCTCGAGCACGGCTATCGGGCTTATCCCGTCAACCCCCGCGAGCGGGAGATCGAAGGATTCTCCTGCTTCGCCAGCGTCCTCGACCTTCCGCCGGAGGTCGCCAGCATCTCGATCATCACCCCGCCGCCGATCACCGAGGCGGTAGTCGGCCAGGCGATCCAAAAAGGTATCCGCCATATCTGGATGCAGCCGGGGGCGCAGAGCCCCGCGGCCATCCGCATGGCGGAGGAAAACGGCCTCAACGTAATCGGGGACGGGACTTGCCTATTGACGACCCTTGGGTAGCGCCAAGGCGTCGGCGCCCTCGCGCCGACGCAAGTAAAAGGGCAGGCGCATTGGGTTTAGGATCCCCGTAATGTGAAAGGCTGCGGCTTGGCGCTCTTCCGCGAAGAGGGGATCCTCGACCGGCCCTGCGACCCGGATCTTCTCCGCGGTTAAAGGGTCGTGGAAAAACCCTTCCGCCCACGCGGTCCCCGGCGCGAAAATCCGCTCGCGATTCAAGATCCGGAAAATCTGCGGGTTGTGCGTGTCGCGAAGGTGAAAGCGCAGCCCGCGCAGCGCCGCTTGCGTCGCCAGCCAATCGATCAGCAGGGTCCCGGCGCCGGGCCGCATCCGGTCGGTCTCCAGGTTTTGCAGGTGCAACGCGTCCTTTTCCAGATACACCACCGCGATGCCCTGCCGGTCGCCCTCCTCGATCCGGAAGTTCAGGCGCAGGGTCCCCGGCGGCAGGTTCTCGTAGGCGGGCAGGCGCGCGCTCAGCCAGGAGGTCTTGAGGGACATCTCCCGTCCTTCGCGTTTGGCGATCACCGCCTCGGCGCCCTTGCGCAGCCAATGGGAGAGATCCGGCAGGTGGAGCTCATAAGGATGCGCCCCCTCGCGCGCGAGGACGATGGGGGTCTTCCCTCCGCTGAGCCGCGACAGGAAGGCGCTGCCCAGGGCGAGGGCCTCGTTGCCGAGACGCCGCGCCGCGCGGCTGCGCAAGACGAAGGTGACGGCCCCGGCCAGCAAGGCCGCGCCCAGCGGCGGCACCGCCCGCGAGGCGTTGGCGACGCTCATCAGAAAATCCCCCGTCGCGGCCTCCGCCTTCCCGGGGTCCAGCAAGGTCGCCGCCCCGAGCAGCAAGGCCAGCGGAGTCGCGGGCGGAAGGGAGCCGCCCCGCGGACCCAAGGCGTCGCGGATCAGGATGCGGACCTGGTCGACCATCATGCGGCGGTCGGGAGTCAGGCTGCCGCGGGGAAATTTTTTCTCCAAGGCGGCCTGCAATTCTTGCAGCTCCCAGGTCTCCAAGCGCGGGACGATTTCACGAAACATCCCAAAGCTCTGTGCGCGGCGCGGCGGCGCGGGGTCGGCGAGATAGGCGCTGAGCGCGACGGCGAAGCGAAGACGCAGGAAGACCGGCCAATGCGGCAACTCTTGGCGGAAGAAGGATTCGGCCGGCTCGCTCAGCCAAAGCAAGGTCTCGAGTTTGCCGGCGATGGCGTCCACGGCGATTTCCAATTCCGGCTTCGAGAGAAGCCGTAATTCGGCGCGCAGCTTCGTCAAAGCCTGTCGGACCTGTTTGGAATTTTCACCGGGGAGTTTTTCCAGCTCCGCCAAGGCCGCGAGGGCCTGCCGGAGCTGCGGGCTCGGTTCCTGCGCAGGCTGGGGCTCGGGGGCAGCCACCGCCGCGGCGGGCTTTTCTTTTTTCGCCGCCGGCCCCGCCTCCTCGAGGCTCGGCTTCACCGGGCCCTTGGGCTTGGCCGCCTTGGCCTGACGCACGGGCGGTTTCGGCTCGGCCGCGGGAGGCGTCGCCTGGCGGCCCGTCTTCTCCCCGGCCGGCTCCAGACGCGCCGGCATCGTCAGGGCCGGGGCGAAACGGCTGAATTCGAAATAGTGTCCTTCCCCTGTCCGGCTCATCGCGAGCAAGAGCCCGCCCCTGGCATCGCTTAGCCGCCAGGCGGGAGAAGCGGGTCTGCCGATTTCAAAGTGCAATTCCTGCGCGGTCTCCGGAAAGATGCGGATTTTCAAGCGATCCGCCGCGAGCAACTCGGCCTGTCGCTCCGGACGGTAGGCCTCCTCCACGCCCAGGTCGTTGTAGCGCGGCGTGGGCGCAGGAATGTCCTGGGACAAGACCTTCGCTTTCGCATCCCAAGAATACAGGCGCGAGACCACGTAGGGAAATTCGGGACGATGCTGGCCGAAATCCAGCGACACGACCGGGGACCGCGTCGCGCGCTCGCCCTGGACGGCGGCCCGCGGATCCCACAGCAGAACGCTGCGCGGGCGCTTGACTCGGTCGAAGGCGACAATCCGTTGCAGCTCGCCGGTGTCCACGTCGATCAAGGCCCAGAGGTGCTTGGCCGGCTCGGAGCCGTGATCGAGAAGGAATTTGCGTAAGCCCGGATCCTGCCGCAGCATCGCGACCAGCGGCCCCTGGAGCAGAGACGACTCCTTCGTCCGGTAGCCGTGCAGGAGGCTGGTAAAGCCGTCCTCCAGGGAATACATCAGGTGCACCATCCCCCGCGTCATCGCGGCCTCGCGCGTGGCCAGGTCCAAGAGGATGTTGCCACGGGAGAGCTTCGTCTCGATTTGCTTCACGTTGAGAAAGGTCTCCGATCGCGCGCCGCCGCCCTCGGACTGGGCTTGGGAAAGCATGGGACGGGATTCGAGAGGATTCGAGACGGCGGCAAATCCGGGATTCAACCACCCACCACCCGCGGGGGCCAACCCGGTCGCCAGCGCTAAAATTCGCGGATCGCCGCGCGAGGCCTGCGCCGCCTGTAGATCGAGGCCGGCCTCCAAGGCCTTGAATCGGCGCCCCAAGAGGGCGCCGGCCAGCCGACCGCCGACGCGAAAGTGGACCGAAGTGGCAAGGGCGTCGCCGACGCGGACCGAGTTGGAAGAGGCGGGACGCCAGCCCAGGGATTCCTCAAGCCTATGTGCGAGGAGGATGCCTCCGAACATCGCCGCTTGCGGCGCAAGGCCGCGCGTCGCCGCGGCGAGAGCCCCTTGGCCCGCCGCCCAGCGGCGCAGGCCCGCCTGCGTCAAGGCGCCCGCGCCTTTCAAGGCCCCCAAGGTCAAGGCCCCGGCGGCGCCATCGCGGACCCAGGCCCGCGGGCTTAAGTCGACCGGCTCGCCGAACAGGACCGCCCCGCCCTTCCCCACCGCGGTGAAGGCGAGGGTCTCGACGCCAAATCCCGCCAAGGCGCCGCCCGCGCGCAGACCCAGGCCACGGGTAAAAAATCCCGCCGGCGACATGGCCAGTCGGCTCAAGGTCGCCGCGCGCGTCAGGCGGAAGGCCAGGCCCGCGGCGCCCATCGCTAAGATCGAAGAGGGGTGCGTCGCGTCCTTGGCGAGGCGGCGGAGCAGGAATTCGGCTCGGTACTCAAATGTGCCTTTCCCGTGAAGCCCGTCCAAGTGCCGTTGCGCGCGCGCTTGTAGGGGCCGTTCGCGCTTGTCTCCCGTTAAGGGGGGAACGGCCCCGGCGACGACGGCGTATAACTCCGCCGCCGCTTCCAGCCGATCCTCCGCCTGCAGACGCCCCGCAAGATTCAAGACCCCGGCCGCGAACAAGGAGTCATCGCCCTCGCGAGCCAACTCCGCCAATTCCGCCAGCGCGGCCCGGCCGAATATCGCTTCGTTTTCAGGAGTGGAAGGAAGCACGGGCCGATCCGCGCGCAGCGGCGCCCGGCCCGAAAAATCGCCTCGATAGGAACCCGTCTTCATGTGCCCCGGAACGACGGCCTCGCCACGGACCGTCTAAACAATAAAACTCGAAAGATAAAAGCTTGTTGGAACGGGAATACTTCGGAGGCAGGGGGAAATAGTTGTTTGACTTCGATAAACCTCGGAAAATATTATTTTTATTCAAACAAAGACACGTAATCCCTTTGCGACCATCTTCGCAGGGCCGATAATCCGGCCTTGGCCTTCTTGACCCAATCCACCCCTCGGCCCTTAAGGTTTTTCCAAGCCATCGTCAAATCTCCCGGACGTTCCGCCGCCAACACTTCAAGGATTTGGGCGGCTTGCCGCAAATCCTTTTCTCCTTTTCCATGGAAAGCAACGCTGCGCTCCTGAGAAACGATCAACTTATGCAAGGCGAAACGTGCCGGCGTGGGGACATACACCAATATGCCCCCGCCGTCGATGACTGCACCCCTCACCGTGTCCTCCAATAGGTAATCCAAATATCGCAGCGGCTGGGCCCACGCGTTCCAGCGAGGAATCAGCACGGATTTTTTCCGGTGAGGGCTTTGCTCCGGCGTCAGCAGGTCGACCCGCAGGGCCTGGCCGCGCACCTTGAAAGAAGTCGAGGGGTCGCTGGGGTGAAAGCCGGTAACCGGCAGGAACCCCATTTCCAAGGACTCCAAAGCCTTCGGGATATCCGCGGAGTTTTCCGGAACGGCGACATCGAGAACCGCGGGGGACGCCAAGTCCACGTCCTGGGTCTTGAGGCCCGCCCCTTCCCAACGATACCCCAGCAAGTTCCCCAGAACGGAAAAAGCATGGGTTCCCACCAAGACGCCCCCGCCCTGGAAGACGCCGGCATCGGCAAGCGCCTTGAGCACCCTGCCGGAAGACGCATCCGTCACCAGGGCGCCTCCGACCCGAAGCTGGGCGCAGAGCCTTTGGATGTTTTTTTGCTCTGCAAGGAATAGCGGTCTTTCTTTCTCAAATTTTTCTAGAACCCTCTGAAGCACCGCATCTTCCTTGCCCAGGTAGATCTGCTTCAACACCCCGCCTGGCGTGGAATATTGAAAATAATAGTAGATGCCCCCCTTGACCTTCTTGGTGACGAAGGTCCCCGGCAGGTGCCCAATCGAGCGATGCGCCTCTTGGGCGCTTAATTGCTCCATCAGCTCGTTATATAGCGTTTGCGTTTCGAGGGAGATACGTTCCATGTAGTTATACGTAGCTTCTTTGAAAACTACGTATAACTCAACCAAAATTGCGGAGGGCAAAGCCCTTGTCGCAAAAACGGAGATCGACCGCCGGGGCCATTATCAACAAAACTCATTGAATTAATTAATGTTTTTAATCGGTCCCAAGGATAAGTCTAAGGCCCCGGGGTAAAGCCGCCCAGGGAAGTCGGGCTCGCGGAAATCATCCGGGTCGTGCGCGTGATCTGCAGCGCCGCCTTCGGAAACACCCCCAGATAAAACACCCCCGCGATCATCAAGGCGAGCAGCAGCTTGAGACTCGGCGCCGTGCGCGGCGCCTGCAGCGCCTTTTCCTTGGAGTGGAAATACATCCGCACGATCGGCCCCAGGTAATAGTACAAAGAGATCGCGCTGGCCAGGATGCCGCCGATCGCCAGGGGATAGAGACCCACCTCGACGGCCTGGCTGAAGAGATAGTACTTCGCCAAAAATCCCGCCGTCGGCGGGACGCCGGCCAGCGAGATCAAGAAGACGCTCAAGGCCGCCGCCAGAGCCGGGTGTCTCTCGCTCAGGCCGTCGAGCTGCTGGATCTCGTTGACCTCTTCCCCGCGGCTGGAAAGCACGCTCAGCACCGCGAAGACGCCCAAGGTGAGCAGGCTGTAGACCATCAGGTAGAAGAGGATAGGACTTAAGGCCTCGCCGCGAAAACCGCCCGCACCCAGCAGGGTCGCGACGCCCAAGAGCAGGTAGCCCGCGTGGGCGATCGAGCTGTAGGCCATGATGCGCTTCAGGTGACGCTGCCGCAGGGCGACCAGGTTGCCGACGAGCATCGTCGCGAAGGAGAGCATCACGACCCAGCGCTGCAAGGGCAGCTCGGCCTGGGGCAGGAGGGCCTGGACCGCGCGGACCAGGGCGCCGAAGGCCGCGACCTTCACCCCCGTCGCCATAAAGCCGGTGACCGGCATCGGCGCGCCGTCATAGGCGTCGGGCGCCCAAAAGTGGAAGGGCACCGCGCCCACCTTGAAGGCGAAGCCCAAGAGGATCAAGAGCGCCCCCAGCTTGAAGATCGTCCCCATCCCGGGATCGGCGAAGACCTGCGGGAGACGCGCCAGGTCCAAGGTGCCGGTCGCGCCATAGAGGAAGGAAATCCCCAGCAAGAGAAAGGCGGTGGCCACCGAGCCCAGCAGGAAATACTTGAAGGCCGCCTCCCCCGAGCGCGGATCGTAGCGCCGCAGGCCCGCCAGCGCGTAGAGCGAGAGGCTCATGATCTCGAGGCCCAGGACGAAGACCAAGAGCTGCGTCGTCATCACCATCGTGACCATCCCGAAGGCGGAGAAGAGCAGCAGCGAGAAAAACTCGGGAATGGCCTCGGACTGGGAGAGCCAATAAGGATAGGCGATCAGGACGGTCGCAAAGCCGATCAACGAGATCAGAATGCCGAGAAACAGGGAGAAGGGATCGACGACCAAGAGATCCAAGGCCTGCGTATGCCCCAATTCCCATTGATAATAGAAGCCCTGCGCGCTGAGTAGGAAGGTCACGGCCGCCAGGACCGCGGTCAGCCTAGCCTGGTGCCGCGCCGGAAAGACCGCCGTGAACAGCGAGGCCAGCGAGCCGATCAGTAAAGTCAAGGCGGGCCAGGCGGCATCCCAAAGTTGTCCGACGTCGAGGGTCATCGCGGCAGGCCTCCTCCCACTTGGATCTTGGCGGCCGATTCGACCCGCTGCAAGAGGGCCTCGGTGGCCGGCTCGATCTTTTGCAAGAAGTAATTCGGCTTCACGCCCATCCACACGATCAGGATCAGGAGCGGCAGCAGGCAAAGCACCTCGCGCTTGCCCAGGTCCTTCAGCCCTTCCATGTGCTTATTCTTGACCGGACCGAAGAAGACCCGCTCCACCATCCACAGCATGTAGACCGCCGCGAAGATCACCGACAGGGTCGAGATCATCGCCGCCCGGGGCAGGACGCTGAAGCTGCCGGAGAGGATCAGGAACTCGCCGACGAAGCCGTTGGTCCCCGGCAGGGCGATGGACGAGAAGGTGACGATCAAAAAGATGACCGTGAAGACCGGCACCAGCTTGGCGATGCCGCCGTAGTCGACGATCTTGCGGGTGTGCGTCCGGTCGTAGATCATCCCCACCAGGAGGAAGAGCGCCCCGGTGGATACGCCGTGGTTGAGCATCTGGTAGACCGCCCCCGTCACCGCCTGGGGCGTGAGCGCCATCAGTCCCAGCATGACGAAGCCCAGGTGCGAGACCGAGGAGTAGGCCACGAGCTTCTTAATATCCTTCTGCACCATCGCGACCAGGGCCCCGTAGACGATGCCGATCACCGCCAGCATCACCAAGAGCGGCCGCGCCGCCTCCAACCCCTCGGGGAAAAGCGGCATGGCGAAGCGCACGAAGCCGTAGGTCCCCATCTTGAGCAGGACCCCCGCCAGGATCACGCTGCCCGCGGTGGGCGCCTCGACGTGGGCGTCGGGCAGCCAAGTGTGCAGCGGGAACATCGGCACCTTGATCGCGAAGGAGAGCGCGAAGGCGGAGAAGAGGATGAGCTGGGTCTTGGCGTTCAGGCTCAGCTCCAACCAGCGGTCCAGGGAGAAGCTGCCGCCGGCCTGATAATAGAGGTAGATCATCGCCAGCAGCATCAGGACCGAGCCAACCATCGTGAAGAGGAAGAACTTGATCGCCGCATAGATGCGCCGCTGCCCGCCGTAGATCCCGATCAGGAAGTACATCGGGATCAGCATGGCCTCCCAAAAGATATAGAAGAGGAAGACGTCGAGGGCGCAGAAGGCCCCGATCATCCCGGCCTCGAGGGTGAGCAGGAAGAAATAGTATTTCTTTTGCTGCTCCGCGATCGAGCCCATCGAGAAGAGCACGGTCAGCGGCATCAACAGGGTGGTGAGCAGGATCAGCCAAAGGGAGAAACCGTCGATCCCGACATGGTAGGCGATGCCCAATTCCGGCAGCCAGCCGTAGCGCTCGGCGAAGCGGTAACCCGCCGCGTCGCCGTAGTGATAGACCAGGTGCAAGGAAAGGGCGAAGGTGGCCAGGCTCACCAAGAGGGCCCAGGCGCGGATCAGCCCCGTCTTTTCCTTGGGAAAGAGCAAGACTCCCGCCCCGCCAAGCAGCGGGACCGCGATGAGCAGGCTCAAGATGTGGGAGCCGATCCAGGCCGTCATTTAGCGCACCACCATGAAGAAGATGAACCCGCCCACGCCGAGCAGGAAGTAAAAGACGTAGTTGTTGGCCAGGCCGCCCTGCAGGACGCTGACCAGGCTGCCCATCCAGGAGGCGAAGCGCGCCGAGCCGTTGACCAAGAGGCCGTCGATCAGGCCCTGGTCCATGTCCTGCGCGAGGAAACGATCGCTGAAGGCGCGGATGGGCCGCACGATCGCGAAATCGTAAAACTCGTCGACGTAGAACTTCTCGCGCAGCAGGCGATAAAGAAAGCGCGACTTCTCCGCCAGGGTCTTCGGCAGATTCGGAAACTTGAGGTAGAGCAGCGTCGCCAACAGGGCCGAGGCCGCCGCCAGGGCCGCGGAGGCGAAGGCCAGGTTGCGCTCGAGGACCTCGGCGCCGGCCTCCGCCGCGTGCGCCTCCAGGCCCAGCCAAGTCGCGATCCAGTTGTGCCCGCCCAGGGCGTGCGGCACGCCCAGGAAGCCCCCCGCCGCCGAGAGGATCGCCAAGACGATCAAGACCGAGGTCATGCTGAAGGGCGACTCGTGCAGGTGGTGTTTGGCGTGCTCCGTCAGGCGTTCCTTCCCGAGGAAGGTCAGGGTGAAGAGCCTAAACATATAGAAGCTGGTCAGGGCCGCGGTGATCATCCCCAGGATCCAGAGATTCGTGTGGCCGCGGTGGTAGGCCTGCCAGAGGATCTCGTCCTTCGAGAAGAAGCCCGCAAAGGGAGGGATGCCCGCGATCGCCAGGGTGGCGACGAGGAAGGTGGCGAAGGTGATCGGCATCGCCTTGCGCAGGCCGCCCATCTTTTGGATGTCCTGCTCGCCGCTCAGGGCGTGGATCACCGAGCCGGAGCCCAGGAAGAGGCAGGCCTTGAAGAAGGCGTGGGTCATGACGTGGAAAATCCCCGCGCTGTAGGCCCCGACGCCGACGGCCAGGAACATATAGCCCAGCTGCGAGACGGTCGAATAGGCCAGGACCTTCTTGATGTCGTTCTGCACCAGGCCGATCAGGGCCGCGAAGAGCGCGGTGCAGGCGCCCACCGTCGCGACGATTTCGAGAGTCTGCGGCGCCAGGTCGAAGAGGAAGAAGAGCCTCGCGACCATGTAGACGCCGGCCGTGACCATGGTGGCCGCGTGGATCAGGGCCGAGACCGGCGTCGGGCCGGCCATCGCGTCGGGCAGCCAGACGTAGAGCGGGATCTGGGCCGACTTGCCGGTGGCGCCGATGAAGAGAAAAAGGCAGATCAGCGGGGCGACCGTGGCCAGGGCCGGGGCGTACTGCTTGAGGACGCCGAAGTTGAGAATGGGCATCGCGTGCGGGAGCTGCGGCACCAAGGTCGCCAGGATCATGAAGATCCCGATCAAAAAGCCGAAGTCGCCGATGCGGTTGACGACGAAGGCCTTCTTCCCGGCGTAGGCCTTGACCGGGTCCTCGAACCAGAAGCCGATCAAAAGATAAGAGCAGAGCCCCACGCCCTCCCAGCCGACGAAGAGCAAAAGCAGGTCGTCGGCCAAGACCAGGATCAGCATCGCGGTCAAAAACAGGTTGAGATAGGCGAAGTAGCGGGCGTAGCCGGGATCGCCCTTCATGTAGCCGACGGAATAGAGGTGAATCAGGCTGCCGACGCCGCTGACGATCAGGACCATGATCGTGGAGAGGCGGTCGAGGGCGAGGCTGGCCTCGATTTGCAAGTTGCCGACGGCGATCCAGCTGAAGAGGTTCTCGCCGAGCGGCTTCTCGGCGCCCTTCAGGAAGGGAAGGCCCAAATATAAGGCGACAGCGAAGGCGGCGGTCGGCAGCAGGACGCCGATCAGGCTGACCAGGGCCTCGTCCGCGGGCTTGCCGCGCCGGGCGGCGCGCAGGGCCAGGGCCCCGTTGATCAGGGCGCCCAGCAGCGGAAACAGGATGATGTAACTAAGACGCACGCGTTTCGTCCCTCAAGGTGTTGAGCGCCGTGGTCTGCACCGTGGCGCGGCGGCGGAAGACCAAGACGACGATGGCCAGGCCCACGGCGGCCTCGGCCGCGGCCAGCACGATCACGAAAAACACCGCCAGCTGTCCGTCGACGTTGCCCCAATGCCGCGCGAAGGCGACGAAGGAGAGGTTCACGGCGTTCAGCATCAGCTCGATCGACATGAAGATGATCAAGGCGTTGCGGCGCAGCACGACCCCGGCGAAGCCCAGCACGAACAGGGCGGCGGATAAAACCAGGTAGTGATGGATCGTGATCATTCGTCTCTACAACTTCCGTTTCGCCAACAGGACCGCGCCGATCAGGGCGACGGTCAACAGGATCCCCGCCAGCTCGAAGGGGATCACATAGCTCGTAAACAACTCCCGCCCCAGCCCATAGACCGAGCCGAAACCCTCGGGCAGGACCGCGACGCCCAGCTTGGGGCGCGTCACCAGGTAGCCCAGGGAAAGAAAGAGGCCCAGGCTGACCAGGCCCAAGAGAAACTTTCCGCCCAGGCCGTAGCCGCGCTCGTGCAACTCGCTGTCTTCCAGGTTGAGCAGCATGATGATGAAAATGAACAGCACCAGGATGGCCCCGGCGTAGGTCAAGACCTGGATGACGCCCAAAAAGTCCGCCTGCAGGGTCACGAAGAGCCCCGCGAGCGAGATCAGGGTCACGACCAGCGAGAGGGCCGAGTACACGGGATGGCGGAAGCTGATCACCCCGGTGGCGGAGATCACCGCCAGGGCGGCCAAGGCGTAAAATAAGATCGTGAAGCCGTTCATGAATTCGCTCTTACCACCAAAGGTAAATCCCCGCCGTCACCACCACGTTCAGCAAGGCCAGGGGCAGCATCACCCTCCAGCCCAGGTTCATCAGCTGGTCGTAGCGGAAGCGCGGCAGGGTCCAACGTACCCAGATAAAGACCCAGCAGAAAAACAAAATCTTCAGCAAAAAGGCGCCGAACTGGAAGGCCGCCGCGGCGACCTGCGAGCCGGTCTCGCCCAAGGCCAGCGGCCCCAGCAGAACCTGCCCCACCACCAGCGCCATCCCGACCAAGATCGCCGGGATGCCAAGCACCTTGGTCTCGCGGTCGCGGGCGTCGTGATAGACGACCTTTGGCTTGCGGCGCGCCAAAAACCAGCCCGCCAGGATCGAGAAGACCCCGATGCCTAAGACCGAATAATAGAGGATGGGCGTCGCGTGGGCCCGCAGCGCCTCGGTGGAGACGAAGGGCACCTGCCAGCCGCCGAAGAAGAGCGTCGCCATCAGGGCCGAGGCGACGATCATGTTGGCGTACTCGGCCATGAAGAAAAGCGCAAACTTCAGCGAACTGTACTCGACGTGGTAGCCGGCGACCAACTCGGCCTCGGCCTCGGGCAGGTCGAAGGGCAGGCGGTTGGTCTCGGCGAAGGCGGAGACGACGAAGAGGATGCAGCCCAGCGGCTGGCGGATCGCGTTCCAGGAGAGCGGATTGGCGCCCTGGTTTTGGACGATGGCGTTCAGCTCGAGGCTCCCGGCCAGGATCAGGACGCCCACCACCGAGAGGCCCAAGGTCAATTCGTAGGAGATCATCTGCGCCGAGGAGCGCAGCCCGCCCAAGAGGGAGTACTTGTTGTTGCTCCCCCAGCCCGCCAGCATGATCCCGTAGACGCCCATCGAGGCGATCGCGAAGAGGTAGAGGATGCCGACGTTGAGGTCGACGGCCTGCAGGGTGAAGAGGCCCCCCTTCCAATCGAGCGGCGCGGCCCAGGGGATGACGGCGAAGGTCATGCAGGCCACGGCCATCGCGAGGAAGGGCGCCAGGGTGTAGACGAACTTGTTCACCTGGCTGGGGACGATGTCCTCCTTGAAGACCAGCTTCACCACGTCCGCCAGGCTGTGGATCAAGCCGCCCAGGCGCAGGCCCAGGATGGAGGCGCGGTTGGGCCCGCGGCGGTCCTGGATGTAGGCGGCCCCCTTGCGCTCGAGCCAGATCAGGAAGGGCAGGATCTGCATGATCACAAGGAAGGGGATTAGGATTTTTAAAATAATCGTTAGCATTTACGGTGAGGGCAAGAATGGGCCCGCCCTACAAGACCTTTCCGGAGGTTCCCAGGTCCGCGTACTTCAAACCAAAAGACTCTTCCAACAGGCGCTCCGCGCCCGCGATCTTCAAATCCCTGTCCATCGCCCGGGCGATCTCGGCAATCCACTGCCAAGCAGGCTTGATCGCCCCTTCCGGCTCCAGGGCCTTGTCGAATTTCTGCACCCGGTTTTGGAAGTTGGTGAAGCTCCCCTCCTGCTCCGCGAAGGTCGCGGCCGGCAGAATCACGTCGGCGTAGTCGGCGGTCTCGCTTTGGTTGCTGGCGAGCAGCACCAAAAGCAGCGGCTCTTCCGATTTCAGCCGCGCCAAGTCGGACTTGCCCAGGCCTTCCAGGGCCACCACCACCTTGGCCTGGGTCCCGCCGCGGAAGGGCTGAAAGCCCAGCCGCTCGACACCCGCGCGGTTGGGGTTCTTGTCGGCCTTCATCAAAAAGTCGTCGGCGTAAGGGTTGTCGACCTCGTGGGCGGAGTACTGCAGGTCCTTCACGCCCAGGGCCTCGGCCAATTTTTTGAGCGCCGCGTTGTTCTCGTTGGACTCGTAGGCCGAACCGACGAAGACCGCGTCCTCGGGCGCCAGACGCTGCAAGGCGCCCGCGATTTCGGCCAAGGCGCTCGCCGCGGGGACGCCCTCGACCTTGTCGCCCTCGTGGACGCTGGGGCGGTAGAGGCGGCCCTCGTTGATAAAGTCGTAGGAAAGCCGCCCCTCGTCGCAGGTCCAGCACTGGTTGACCGCCTCGTTCTCCCGAGGCAGGTAGCGGTAGACCTTGCCGTCATGGTGGTTGATCTGGATATTGCAGCCGGTGGAGCAGCCCGTGCAGATCGAGGGCGTGCTCTTCAGGAACCACACGCGGCACTGGAAGCGGAAGGGCTTGCTGGTCAGCGCCCCGACCGGGCAGATGTCGACGGTGTTGAGCGAATACTTGTTGTCGAGCTGCTTGCCGGGGAAGGTGGTCAGGGTCGAGCGGTCGCCGCGCTGGGTGACGCAGAGGTCGCCCGTCTTGGTGACCTCGTCGCAGAAGCGCACGCAGCGCGTACAAAGGATGCAGCGCTCGTCGTCGAGCATGACGTAGGGACCCAAGTCGACCTTCTTCGGCTTCTTGACCTTCTGCTCGCGGAAGTTGGAGTCCGTAAGCGTGTGGCTCATGTAATACTGTTGCAGCTTGCACTCGCCCGCCTGGTCGCAGACGGGGCAATCGATCGGGTGGTTGATCAAAATAAATTCGAGGACATTCTTTTGCAGGGCCTTGACCTTCTCGGTCTGGGTGTGGACGACCATGCCCTCGGTCGCAACGGTGTTGCAGGAGATCGCCGGCTTGGGCATCTTCTCGATGTCGACCAGGCACATGCGGCAGTTGCCGGCGACGCTCAACTTGGGATGATAGCAGAAATGCGGAATCTCGATGCCGTGCTGGCGCGCAGCCTCGAAGACGCTGGTGCCATCTTTGACCGTGATTTGTTTCCCGTCGATCGTGATATTCGGCATAGGTTCCGTAGGGGCGAACCTTGTGTTCGCCCTCCCTGCAGAGACGAAGAGGTCGAACACAAGGTTCGCCCCTACATCTTTATATAAGCTTCAAACTCTTTCCGGAATTTCTTCAAATAACTCTGAATCGGCATCGCCAGCGCGTCGGCCAGGACGCAGATCGTCTTACCCATCATGTGGTCCGCGTTTTTCTCGAGCTGCTCGAGATCGCCGGGACGCCCCTCCCCCGCCAGCATGCGCTTCAGGATCTTGTGCGACCAGCCCGTGCCCTCGCGGCAGGGGCTGCACTGCCCGCAGGACTCGTGGGAGTAGAAGTGCGCTAAATTGGTCAGGGCCTTCACCATATCGACCGTCTCGTCCATGACGATGACGCCGCCCGAGCCGAGCATCGAGCCCTTGGCCGCCAAGGCCTCGTAGTCCAGCGTGACCTCCTCGGCCTCGGCAGCGGTGAGGACGGGCACCGAGGACCCTCCGGGGATGACGGCCTTGAGCGCCTTGCCGTCCCGCATCCCGCCGCAATCCTCATAGATCAATTTCTTCAGCGGATAACCCAGCGGCACCTCGTAATTGCCCGGGCGCTGCACGTGGCCACTGACGCTGAACAGCTTGGTGCCGGGGCTCTTCTCGGTGCCGAATTTGCGGTAGCCCGCCGCGCCCTGCTCGAGGATGTAAGGCAGGGCCGCGATGGTCTCGACGTTGTTGATGACCGTCGGGCAACCGAAGAGCCCGACCACCGCCGGAAAGGGCGGCTTGAGCCGCGGCATCCCGCGCTTGCCCTCCAGCGACTCCATCAGCGCGGTCTCCTCGCCGCAGATGTAGGCGCCGGCGCCGCGGTGAACAAAGACGTCCAGGTCGTAGCCGCTGCCTTGGATGTTCTTTCCCAGGTAGCCCTTGGCATAGGCCTCCTGCACCGCCGCCTCGATGCGACGGTAGGGAAAGACGAACTCCCCGCGGATGTAGATATAGGCCGTGTGGGCGCGGATCGCAAAGCAGCAGATGATAATGCCCTCGATCAGGCGATGCGGGTCGAGCTCGAGGATGTAGCGGTCCTTGAAGGTCCCCGGCTCGCTCTCGTCGGCGTTGACGCAGAGGTATTTCGGCTTGGGGTTGTCCTGGGGCACGAAGCTCCACTTCATGCCGGTCGGGAAGCCCGCCCCACCGCGGCCGCGCAGGCCGGACTGCTTCACCTCTTCCACCACGTCCTTGGGCTGCATGGCGAAGAGCTTCTTCAGCGTGCCGTAGCCGCCCGTCGACTCGTAGACCGGGAGGGTGTGGGAGTCTTTCAGGCCGAAATTTTTGGTCAGGATCTTTTCCATTCTTTTGGGGCGAACCTCGTGTTCGCCCTCCCCGTCCGTGCTCGGGGGCGAACACGAGGTTCGCCCCTACAAATCATTTTAAGGACGCGATCAGCGCATCCAATTTCTCCACCGTTAAATTCTCGTGATAATCGTCGTTCAGCTGCAGCATCGGCCCGGTCCCGCAGGAGCCCAGGCACTCGACCTCGGTCAGCGTGTAGCGCCCGTCGGCGCTGGTCTCGCCCAGCTTGACGCCGAGCTTCTTCTGGAGGTGCTCCGTGACGCTCTCCGCGCCCACCAGCTGGCAGGGCAAGGTGCGGCAGACCTGGAAGTGGTATTTTCCCACCGGCTTCAGGTTGAACATCGTGTAGAAGGTCGCCACCTCGTAGACCTTCGCCGCGGAGAGGCCCAAGAGGCCGCCGACGTACTCCATCGCCTCGTGCGAGATCCAACCGGCCTGGCGCTGCACCAGCCACAGGGCCGGGAGCATGGCGGCGCGCTTGACGGGATACCGTTTTAAGATCTCCTCGAACTGGCGCTTGTGCTCGCTTGTAAATTCAAAAGCCATATACGGATTCAAGTACCTAAGTGCCTAAGTGTCCAAGTGCCTAAGTTTCTTTCGCCTAAGCCCCTATATTCGCGGGTTCCGCACCTAAAAACTTAGACACTTAGGCACTCAGACACTTCGACACTTATTTATATCTACCTATCCAACTCTCCGGCGATGATGTTCAAATTTCCCAAAATCGCGATCGCGTCCGCCAGCATCTTCCCCTCGACCATCTTCGGATAGGCCTGGAAGATGGGAAAGCAGGGCGGCCGGCACTTCACGCGGTAGGGCGTGCCGCTGCCGTCGCTCACGATGTAAAAGCCCAGCTCCCCGTTGGCCGCCTCGGTGTAGCTGTAGACCTCGCCCGCCGGCGGGCGGATGCCTTCGTAGATCAGCTTGAAGTGGTTCATCAGGGCCTCGATGTTGGTGTAGACCTCGACCTTGGGCGGCAGGGCCACCCGCTTGTCGTCGGTCATGACCGGGCCCGGCTTGAGGCGCTCCATCGCCTGCTCGATGATCCGGGCGCTCTGCCGCATCTCCTCGAAGCGCACCATGATGCGGTCGTAGCAGTCGCCGTGCTCGCCGACCACCAGCTCGAAGTCGTAGGTCTCGTAGCCGTAGTAGGGCTGGGCCTTGCGCAGGTCCAGGGCCACGCCGGTCGCGCGCAGGCAGGGGCCGGTGAAGCCGTGCTGGATCGCGTCTTCCTTGCCGATGGGGCCGACGCCCACGGTGCGGTTGAGGAAGATCTTGTTGGTATTGAGCAGGCCGGTGACGTCTTGGACGGCCTTGTGCAGGTCTTTCAGGCAGGCCTTCATCTCGTCGGCGAAGCCGGGATAGAGGTCGCGCATCAGGCCGCCGATCCGGGTGTAGGCGGTGGTCAGGCGCGCGCCGCAGAGCTTCTCGATGATGTTGTAGAACTTCTCGCGGGCGTTGAAATAATACCAAAAGTTGGTCAGGGCCCCGATGTCGACCAGGTTGGTGCCCACGCAGACCAGGTGGTCGATGATGCGGTTCATCTCGCAGACGATGACGCGGATCGTCTGCGCGCGCTCGGGGATCTCGAGGCCCAGCAGTTCCTCCACCGCCTTGCAGTAACCGACGTTGTTCATCATCGCGCTGACGTAGTTGAGGCGGTCGGTGTAGGGAATGACTTGCGTCCAGGTGCTGTTTTCGGCGTGCTTCTCGAAACCGCGGTGCAGGTAGCCGAACTCGGCGGCCGCGCGCTTGATCGTCTCGCCGTCCATCTCGCAGAACAGGCGCAGCGTCCCGTGCATGGTGGGGTGCGAGGGGCCGAGGTTTAAGTACACCGGCTTCGGCTTGAGGGCATCGGTTTTCTCGGCGGCGACGCTCACAGGCTCTCCTCGATCTTGGGGATCTTCTGCCGGCGCTCGGTCGGGTAGTCCTTGCGCAGCGGATGGCCCTCGAACTCCTCGAAGAGCAGGATGCGCTTCAGGTTGGGATGGCCCTCGAATTTGATCCCGTACATGTCCCAGACCTCGCGCTCCGCCCAGTCGGCGCTGGCCCAGAGGCCGACCATGCTGGGGAGGCTCTCACCCTCGTCCACCCGCACCTTGACGCGGAGGCGGTGGTTGGTGGCCGAGGAATATAGGAGATAGACCACCTCGAAGCGCGGCTTCTGCCCCAGGTAGTCCACACCGACGACGTCCATCAGGAAGTCGAAGCGAAGCCGCGGGTCCTCCTTGCAGGCCTTGAGCACCTTGCGGAGGTTTTCGCGGCGCACCTGGGCGACCACCTGCCCTCGCTCGAGGGAGGCTTCGGGACTGATGGATTGTATCGCTTCGAGGACCATTTGCTTCGGGGCTCGTGCTCGTCGCCCCGTCCTTGCTATGGGGCGAACGAGAGGTCCGCCCCGACGTTCATACCGTCGGCACCTTCGAGGAATATAAAATTTCCGGCGCCGCGCGCTTCACATCTTTGGCCACCTCGCCCCGCGCCTGGGCGTCGATCTTCTCTTGCAGCTTCACGATGGACAACAGGATCTGTTCGGGCCGCGGCGGGCAGCCTGGCACGTAGACGTCGACCGGGATCACTTCGTCGATGCCCTGCAACACCGCGTAGTTGTCGTAAAACCCTCCGCAGGTGGCGCAGGCGCCGACCGCGATCACGTACTTGGGCTCGCACATCTGCTCGTAGATCTTCTTTAAAATCGCCGCCTGCTTGTAGTTGATCGTCCCCAGCACCAAGAGCAGATCGGACTGCCGCGGGGAAAACCGCACCAGCTCGGCGCCGAAGCGCGAGATGTCGAAGACCGCCGAGACCGCGCCCATGAACTCGATCGCGCAGCAGGCCGTGCCGAAGGGCATGGGCCAGAGGCTGTACTTCCGCCCCCAGGCGATCACCTCGCTCAGCTTGGTGGTCAATATGTTGTTTTCTCCGGTCGCGGCCATGACGAAGGACAACCTTTAGACAAAACCTATTTTTCCCAATCCAGGGCCCCCCGCTTCCATTCGTAGAGGAGGCCCAGGCCCAAGATCAAGAGGAAGAGGCCCATCGCCCCGAAGGCGAAAAGCCCGGTCCCCGCGGCCTTGAATTCTTTCAGCAAGACCGCCCAGGGAAAGAGGAACACCACCTCGACGTCGAAGAGCAGGAAGATCATCGCGACGAGGAAAAACTTCACCGAGAAGCGATTGCGCGCGTCGCCGGTCGGCGGAACCCCGCACTCGTAGACGTCCAGCTTGCTCGCGGTCGGTTTTTTGGGCCCGAAACTGGCGGAGAGGACGAGAAAGGCCCCGGCGAAGCCCAATCCCAGCAGCAGGACGAAGAGCAGGGGCAGATAGGAATGAAAGGGGACTTCCATAAGGATTTTAAGTAGTTCCGGGCCTTCGCCTATTGCAGCCCTCCCCCGAAGTCAAGGTTAAACCGGGGCAAAATATCGTTGGAAAGGCCGCAAATTTCGCTCGGCAAAGCCCTGAGGCTTCCTTACACTAAGTCCCTGTTTTTAGCCAAAAATCTCTTTTAAAGAAAGGGGATCCCCATGAAGCGGTCCTTCAGCCTGGCCTTAAGCCTCTTGGCCCTTGCGACCCTCGCCCTCACCTTCACCTCCGAGGCCCAGGCCTTGGTCTGCGCCCCCGGCGACAAGGCCGAGGTCCTATGGAAGGGACGTTGGTACCCCGCCACGGTCCGGCAGGCCAAGGGCAACAGCTGCTACATTCATTACGACGGCTACAACAACTCTTGGGATGAATGGGTCGGGCCGGGGCGCATCCGCGTCCTCGGCGGCTCTCCCGCCGCCGTCTTCGTCCCCGGCGCCTTCCAGGTGGGGGATCCGGTCTCGGTGCTCTGGGGGGACAAGTGGTGGCCAGCGCGGGTCCTCAAGAAGAAGGGCGACCGCTTGTTCATCCACTATGACGGCTATGGAAATAATTGGAACGAGTGGGTTGGGCCAAATCGGTACCGGGCGCCTTAAGTTTTTAGACATCTCCGATTTTACGCGTTCCTGGGGTGTCTTTGCCCGCTTCCCCCCGCCCGGGGATACCCTCGGAACGGGTTTCGGGAAGCCCCTCACCCTGAAGCCTGGATGACAGGGGCTTCCCGACCTTTGGCCCGCCCGGCTTGAGGTCGGGCCAAAAAAGTGAAGAGGGTATCCCCGGGCGGGGGGAAGCTACCTCTGTAAACGATTATTTTAGGCAAAGATTGGGGAAGCCCAACGATGGATTGCTGATAAATTGATTTTATTAGGCTATTTTATAGCATAATTTATAGATTGATTTCTATTTATGACATAATTATTAGTATACTTAATGGAAGGCCTCTTAAAATCTCCCCTAATTCCCGAGGTCCTGCAATTCGTTCAAAAAGTCACCCAGTTTCGCACGGAATGGAAGACCCAAGCCGACACAGAGCGAGACTTCTATGCCTCTCTTCAGAAGACGGTGATCATCACCTCCGCGGGCGCCTCGACTCGCATTGAAGGGGCCAAGCTCTCCGACGAAGAGATCCTAAAGCGGCTTTCGGGGCTCAAGATTCGAACCATACGCGACCGCGACGAGGCGGAGGTCGCCGGGTACATCGATTGCAAAAAATATATCTTCGACCATCATCAGGATCTCACCCTCACGGAACACACGATTCGCTCCCTTCACCAAATGATGATGGCCTATCTTCCGGAATCCATCTTCCCGCTGAATCAGCGGGGCACCTATAAAAACATCGCCAATTCGGTGATTCGCATCGACCACGAAACCGGCGAACAAGAAACCCTGTTTGAAACAACCCCGCCGGGCCCCCAGACGGAGGCCGCCATGCGGGAGTTAGTTCGAGATTACGAGGAATATATTCAAAATCCGAACTATGCCGACCTCGAGGTCGTTGCCGCATTCATCGTCTCCTTTTTAGCCATCCACCCCTTTCGCGACGGAAACGGAAGGATCAGCCGCCTTTTGACGGACCTCTGTCTGCTGAAATCGGGATATGACTTCTGCATGTACTCCTCGAACGAAAAGATCATCGAAGACAGCAAGGAACAATATTACATCGCCCTTCGCCAAACACAGGCCACGTTAAAAACCCAACCTGACTTGAATCCGTGGTTTCTATACTTCCTGAAGGTGCTGGATAAGCAAACGCAATTCTTGCGCGACAAGATCAAACCCAAAGCGCCGGGGACGCTGACTAAGTTGGAGCAACAGGTCTTCGACCTGATCCGGGACCATCAACCAGTCAGCATTGGATTTTTGGAAAGGGAATCCAAGATCAAACGAGTGACATTGAAAAGCATTCTAGCGAGATTGAAAGAGAGAGGTCAGCTCGTCATGGTCGGGGAACGTAAGACGGCTCATTACCGATTAAAATAAAGTGAGAGGCGTCTCCCGAATTTAGAGCAGCAAATCCGCGGAAGATTGGGAGATGTAGGCCAACGACTTCCAGAACAGCCCGAAGACCAGCGTCGCCGCGGCGAGGCCCAGCAGGACCTGCGAGAGGCCGCGCGAGCTGGCCGCCAGCGTGCGCTCGTCGGCGGGATCGTCGAAGAACATGAACTTGGCGACGCGGGCGTAGTAGTAAAGGCTGACGACGCTGTTGAGGACGCCGATCAGGGCCAGGACGTAGAGCTTGGCCTCGAGGACCGCCGCGAAGAGATAGAATTTGCCGACGAAGCCGATGAAGGGCGGCAGGCCGGTCAGCGAGAAGAGGAACATCGCCATCGCCAGCGAGACGAAGAGCGCCCAGCGGCCGCGCTTGGCCAGGCCCTTGAACCCTTCGATGTCCTCGGTGCCCAGCTCGTTCTGCACCAGGATCGCGACGCCGAAGGCGCCGAAATTCATGATCAAGTAGGTGATCAGGTAGAACAGGACGGCCTGGATGCCCTGGACGTTCATCGCCGCCGCGGCCATCAGCATGTAGCCGGCGTGGGCGATGGAGGAATAGGCGAGGAACCGTTTGATGTTCTTCTGCTGGATCGCCAGCAGATTGCCCAAGACCATCGTCGCGATCGCGAAGAGCGAGAGCAGGTCCGAGATGTCCAAGAACTTGAGCGGGATGAACTCGCCGCCCTGCGGCTGGGTCAGCGCCGTGTAGATGAAGCGCAGGACGATCGCGAAGCCGGCGGCCTTCGGGCCCACCGAGAGGAAGGCGGTGACCGGGGTCGGGGCGCCCTCGTAGACGTCCGGTGCCCACATGTGGAAGGGCACCGCCGAGATCTTGTAGCCGAAGCCGGCGAAGGCCATCAGCAGGCCGACGAAGAGGGTCGCGCGCTCGGCGGGGTTGGCCTCGAGAAAGTGGCGGATCTGGATGGCATCGAGGGTGCCGGTCACGCCGAAGATCAGCGAGAGCCCGTAGATCATGATGCCGCTCGCCGTCGCCCCGTACAGCACGTACTTGAGCGCCGCCTCGGCGCTCTTCCGCGAGTTGGGCAGATAGCCGACCATGATGTAGGAGAGGATGCTGACCAGTTCCATCGCCAAGTAGATCATCAGCAGATTGTTGGAAGCGGCCAGCATGGGCATACCGATCACGATGCCGAGCAGGATGGCCCAGTACTCCGCCCTCGCCTCGGCGAGCTCCTTCGCCTTGAGGCTGAAGTAGATCGTCACCAGGCCCGCGACGGCGCCGAAGATGCGGAAGAAATTGGTGAAGGGGTCGATCACGATCATGCCGTGAAAGGCGGCCGCCTTCGGGAAGTCCCAGGAGTAGACCGTCAGGCCGATGTAGCCCACCAGGCCCAGGGCCGCCAGGACGGGCGCCAGCAGACGCTTCTCGCTCCAGGCCTTCGGCAGGTCGACCAGGAAGATCAAGACGAAAACCGCCGTGAGCAGAAACTCGGGGAGGAAATACCAGAGGCTGGCGATGTTATCTAAGGATTGCATGAGGCGATCACAGTCCCAATACCGAGGCGACCTTGGCGCCGTAGGGCACCAGGGCTTCGTTGATTCCCTTCAAGGACACCGACATCATGTTGATCACGGGCTTCGGGTAGACGCCCAGGATCAAGACGATGACCGCCAAGGGCAGCAGGCAGAGGGCCTCGCGGCGGTTGATGTCCGGATAATCCTTGTACTTCTCGTTGAGCGGTCCCAGGAAGACCCGCTGCAAGGTCCACAGCATGTAAGCCGCGGTCAAGACCACGCTGGTCACCGCGATCGCGGTCAGCATCGGCCAATTCTTGAAGGAGCCCAGGAAGACCAGGGCCTCGCTGATGAAGCCGGAAAGACCGGGCAGGCCCAAGGCCGCGAAGAAGGCGATGGTCGTCCACACCGCGTACTTGGGCATCGCGGTGGCCAGGCCGCCGAAGCCGTTGATGTCGCGGTGGTGGGCGCGGTCGTAGATGATGCCGACGATCAAGAACAGCATGGCGGTGATCGTGCCGTGGTTGAACATCTGCAGCACGCCGCCGGTGATGCCCTCGGCGGTGAAGCTGGCGATGCCCAAAAGCACGAAGCCCATGTGGCTGACCGAGGAGTAGGCGATCAGCTTTTTGAAGTCCTTCTGCGCCATCGCGCAGAGCGCGCCGTAAATGATGTTGATCACGCCCAGGACGGCGATCCACTTGACCAACTCGACCGTGATGTCGGGGAAGAGCTGGTAGTTGAAGCGCAGCATGCCGTAGGTTCCCAGCTTCAGCAGGATGCCGGCCAGGATGACCGAAATCGCCGTCGGCGCCTCGACGTGGGCGTCCGGCAGCCAGGTATGGAACGGAAAGACCGGCACCTTGATCGCGAAGGCGATGAAGAGCCCCACCCAGCAGGCCATGCGGACGCCGTGGGCGCTCAGGGGCCCGGCGTGCAGCTTGAGATCTTGCAGGGCGATCAGGTTGAAGGTGTTGCCCTCGCTGTAGAGGTAGAAGGCGATCATCACCAAGAGCATCAGGACCGACCCGGCCAAGGTGTAGAGAAAGAACTTGATCGCCGCATACTCGCGGCGCGGCCCGCCCCAGATGCCGATCAGGAAGTACATCGGGAGCAGCATGATTTCCCAGAAGATGAAGAAGAGGAAGAAGTCGAGGGCCAGGAAGGTGCCCATCATGCCTGTCTCGAGCAGAAGGAAGAGCGTGAAATAACCCTTCACCTGCTTCTCGATGTTGAAGCTGGCGACGATGCAGATGGTACTGATGAGCGCGGTCAGGATGACCATGGTCACCGAGATGCCGTCCACGCCCATGAAATATTGGATGTTGAAGGGCTTGATCCAGTCGATGGGACCCTCGGCGAATTGGATGGCCTTGGTGGTGCGGTCGAACTCGAGGTAGAGCTTCACGGCCAGCCCCAGCGCCGGCAGGGTCGCGAGCAGCGCCACCCATTTGACGAGGCTCTCCTTGGCCTTCGGGATGAGGGCGATCACCGGGATCCCCAGCAGGGGAGTGAAGGTCAGCAAGGTCAAAATCGGAAAGTTCGGCATACCTTATCCTTTAAAACAATTTCCAAATCATCAGCACCAGGACGCCCGCCATCGCGGCGTAGAGGTAGTTTTGGATGCGTCCGGTTTGAATCTTGCGCAGCTGCCCGCCGGCGGCGATCGTCGTGTCGCTCACCAGGTTGACCAGGCCGTCGACGAAGGTCTTGTCGAAGAAGCCCGAGATGGTCGAGAGGGCGCGGGTGCACTTGCCCAGGAAATTCACGAAGCCGTCGATCACCACCTGGTCGAAGGTCGCCAGAATGTCGTTGAGGGCCAGCAGGGGCTTCACGACGAGGGCCTGGTAGATCTCGTCGACGTAATACTTGTTGAGGACCAGCTTGTAGAGCCGCGGGTACTTCTCGACGAAGCGCCGCGGGATTTCCTGGCGCTTGGTATAGAGGTTGATCGCCAGGAAGATCGAGAGTCCGGCCACCGTCACCGAGAGGGCCATCAGGAAGTACTCGACGGCGTGCACCTCGTGGTGGGCCGCGGCCGCGCCGTGCGCGCCGGCGAAGACGGGCTGAAGCCAGTGTTCGAAGAAGTTGGGGATGTGCGCGAAGTGCCCCAAGGCGTAGGGGATGCCGATCAGGCCGCCGACCACCGAGAGGAAGGCCAGGACCACCAGGGCGAAGAGCATCGACTTGGGCGACTCGTGCGGGTGGTGGGCGTGGTGGCCGTGCGCGTCGTGGGCGTCATGCGCGTCGTGCGGCTCTTCCTCGTCGTCGTGGTGCAGGTCGTGGGCCGCGGCCTCGGCCGCGGGGATCTCGTGGGCCCGCGCGCCCAGCTCGCCGAAGAAGGTCATCGAAACCGCGCGGAACATATAGAAGGCCGTCCCCATCGCGCCCAGGAGTCCCAGCCCCCAAAGCACGTAGTACCAGGGCTGGGCGCCGCCGCGCTCGAAGGCCTTCCAGAGGATCTCGTCCTTGCTGAAGAAACCCGCGAAGGGGAAGATCCCCGCGATCGCGATCGTCGCCAAAAGGAAGGTCCAGTAGGTGACCGGCATGTACTTGCGCAGCCCGCCCATGCGCCGCATGTCCTGCTCGTGGTGCATGCCCAGGATGACCGAGCCCGAACCGAGGAAGAGGCAGGCCTTGAAGAAGGCATGGGTCATCAGGTGGAAGATGCCGGTGACGTAGGCCCCGGTGCCCATGCCGAGAAACATGTAGCCCAGCTGCGAGACCGTCGAATAGGCCAGGACCTTCTTGATGTCGTTCTGCGCGAAGCCGATCGTGGCCGCGAAGATCGCGGTCAGCGCCCCGACGGTGGCGACGACGATCAGGGCCTCGGGCGCCAGGGTGTAGACGAAGTTCATCCGGCCGATCATGTAGATGCCGGCGGTGACCATGGTGGCCGCGTGGATCAGGGCCGAGACCGGCGTCGGGCCGGCCATGGCGTCGGGCAACCAAACATACAGCGGGATCTGCGCCGACTTGCCGGTGGCGCCGATGAAGAGCAGGATGCCGACCACGACCAGGACCGGAAAGCCGGCGAACTGGACGTTCTGCAGGCTGTGGACGTGCTGGCCGATTTCCTTGAAGCTGACCGTCGCGTGCCCCTCGCTGAACAGGGCCCAGAACAAGAGCGCCACGCCGACCATGAAGGCGAAGTCGCCGATGCGGTTGACGACGAAGGCCTTCATCCCCGCCACCGCGTTGGGCGTGTGGGTGTACCAGAAGCCGATCAACAAATAAGAGCAGAGACCCACGCCCTCCCAGCCGATGAAGAGCATGAAGATGTTGTCGCCCATCACCAGGAGGAGCATCGCGAAGCAGAACAGGTTGAGATAGGTGAAGAAGCGCGGGTAGCTCGGGTCTTCCGCCATGTAGCCCGTCGAGTAGACGTGGATCAGGAAGCCGACGCCGGTGATGATCAGCATCATGACCGAGCTCAAGGGGTCGATCAGGAAGGCCGCGTCGGCCTTCAGGTTGCCGGAGGCGAGCCAGGTATATAGGTAGCGCGTGACCGAGCGCTCCTCGGCCGGCAGCCCCATCAAGTTATAGAAGACGCCGACCGCGAAGACGAAGGCGACGAAGATGGCCAGGCAGGCGATGAAGCCGGAGAATTTTTTCGACTTGGCGTAGGGCAGGCCCAGAAAAATCCCCAGGCCGTTGATCAGGAAGCCCACCAGGGGGGCCAAAGGGATCACCCAGGAATATTGTAGAAAGAAAGGCAGCAAGCTCATCCCCTCATCTCATCGACGGAGGTCGCGTCGATCGTGTTGAAATTGCGGAAGATCATCAGGCCGATCGCCAGCGCCACCGCGGCCTCGGCGGCGGCCAGGACGATGACGAAGAGCGCGTAAACCGAGCCCTCGACGACCTTGTTGCCGAAGTAGCCGAAGGCGACCATGTTGAGGGCGGCGGCGTTGAGCACGAGCTCGGTGCCCAGCAGGATGCCCAGGGCGTTGCGGCGGGTGACCACCGTGTAGATCCCCAGTGCGAAGACGATGGCGCCGACCATCAGGAAGTGCTGGAGGGTGATCATTTGACCTCCCGGCGCGCGGCGGCCACGGCGCCCACCAGGGCGGCCAAGAGCAGGATCGAGATCAGCTCGAAGGGCAGCAGGTATTCTTTCAAGAGGGTCTGGCCGATGGCGGCGGTGGTCGGCTGGGCCTGGGGCGCCTCGACGACGAACCAGGTGGTGCCGTAGATCAGCTTGCCCAAGAGGAGCAGCAGGAGCAGCAAGGCCGGAACGGCGATCTTCACCGAGATCATCGGGTTGGAGAGCTTCACGTCGCCGATGCCGGCGGTCATGAGGACGGCGAAGAGGTAGAGCACCAAAATGCCGCCGACGTAGACCAGGATTTGGATGATGCCGACGAAGTCGGCGCCCAAGAGGATCATCAGGCCCGCGATGCCGGCGAAGGCGCCCAGCAGGGAAAAGGCCGAGTAGACCAGGTTCCGCGAGAAGGCGATCAGGGCGCAGGCCGTGATCGTGAGGGCCGAGAGGCCGGTGAAGACTAGGGGTTCGATAGGGCTCATTTTGGGTATCGGCTCAAATTTCTTAATTAAAACAACTACCTGCTGTGTCCGGCTAGAATATCGGGCGGACGCTAATTACGTAGGCTAGGCTCCCAAGTCAAGCGGAACGGCCACCTTGCGGGAGGCCGTTAAAATCCTAAACTTTCGCATCGTCGCAAGCCCCGTTGGGGCCGTTCGCGAACGGCCCCGACAGAGGCCGCTAAAACCGCGATTTCAGAAATTTTTTGTCGAAGGCGGCAGAAAAACCTACAGAAACCTAATTCAGGGTCGTCCCCTCCGGCGCCGCCTCGGCCGCGCCGCCCTCTTCCGCCTTCGCCCCCTCCTCGCCCTTGTCCTTCTTCGGCGGCTTGTAGGGCACCACGTAATCGCCCTCCGGCACGAAGTGCGAGACCATCTCCTCCAGCGAGTAGGAGGCGCGCTCGAACTCAGGCACGAAGTGGATGGCCCCCGTCGGACAGGGCTCGGTGCAGAGCCCGCAGTACATGCACTT